>SLST01000468.1 GCA_007130265.1 Spirochaetales bacterium | reverse complement strand
GAGTCCTGAGGTCGCCAACCGGGTGCGAGTCAGCCTCTTCTGGCTCGGTCGGGAACCGATGCGTCGCGATCGCGAGTACATATTCAAGATGGGTACCGCCCGCCACCCGACGCGGTTGCACCGGGTCGGACGGGTGCTTGACGCTTCGAGCCTCCGCGCGAGTCGGAGGAAGACGGAGATCGAGCGGCACGATGTCGCCGAGGTCGAGCTCGCCTTCGACGCAGATATCGCCTTCGACCCGGTAGACCGCATTCCTTTCACGTCGCGGTTTGTCATCGTCGATGACTACGAGATTCGCGGCGGCGGGATCATCCGCGGTACGGCTGAGGACGAGCAGGCGTGGATCAGGGAGAACGTCCGGCTGCGCAATTTCAACTGGGACCGCAGCGCGATCTCTCCGGTGCTGCGGGCCGAACGGTACAGCCAACGATCGACGCTGATCCTCATTACCGGGTGCGAAGACTCCGGCAAACAGGAGCTCGCTAGCCGTCTCGAGGAGCAGCTGTTCATCGAAGGAAAGTTCGTCTACTGCCTGGGCGTGGGAAACCTCAAGCGGGGACTGAGCGCCGACATCCAAGAGGTGCCGGTTGGCAGGGACGAGCACATCAGGAGGCTCGCTGAGGTCTCTCACCTCTTCCTCGACGCCGGTGTGATACTCATCGTGACCGGTGTCGAGCTGACGCAGCACGATCTGGACATCGTCAAGGTTCCCGTGAACCCAGATGAGATTCTCACCGTATGGGCCGGAGAGTCGGTGACGACCGACATTGACGTTACCGTCCACGTCACGGATCCGGCCGACGTATCGAGCGGCGTTGAGCAGGTGAAGGCGGCCCTGCGTCGAAGCGGCGCGATCTACAGTCCCTACTAGGAGCGTACATGGACGCGCACTACTGTTTGACCTGCCTCGAGTCCGGAGTCGAGCTGTCGGACGAGACGCTCTTGCTGAAGAGTCCGAGCGCCACCGCCCCCGCGCTCCTTCGCACGAGGTACCGACAGAGGAAGTTCGTCCCGGGTCCGGTCGATCTCGGAATCTACCGTTTCGCCGAGTGGCTTCCAGTGCGCCGGACGCTCGAAGGGTCGTGTTCACCGGTGACCTACCGCAGCGATGCGCTCGCCCGTCACCTCGGCCTGAAGCGGCTCTTCATCACCTTCTCCGGGTACTGGCCCGAACGCGGGGCGCACATGCTCACCGGGACGTTCAAGGAGTGTGAAGCGTACAGCGTCTGCGCGAGGATGCCGGCGGACTACGATCGGGTGCTCGTCGTCGCCTCCGCAGGCAATACCGCACGCGCGTTCATCCGCGTCTGCAGCGACAACGCGATACCGCTCGTCGTGGTCGTCCCCGAACGCAATCTGCCCGCCGTCTGGTCGATCGGCCCGATTGCGGACTGTGTCAGGGTCATCGCCGCCGGAGCGGACTCAGACTATTCCGATGCGATCGCGCTCGCCGCAATTATCTCGGAGCTGCCCGGTTTCGTGGCAGAGGGCGGCGCCCAGAACGTGGCTCGGCGTGACGGCATGGCCACGACGGTGCTTTCGGCAGTAGACGCAATCGGGGAAATACCGGCACATTACTTCCAGGCGGTGGGAAGCGGGACCGGGGCCATTGCTGCCTGGGAGGCGAATCTCCGGCTGATCGAGAGCGCGGACTACGGTGACCGCAAGATGCGGCTGCACTTGAGCCAGAACGCACCGTTCTCACCCATCCATGATTCCTGGGTGAACCGTTCACGCGATCTGGTTCCGATCGACGATGATGATGCGCGCGTGAGGATCGCGGCGATCACAGCAAAGGTCCTGGCGAACCGAAAGCCGCCCTACGGTCTGCGCGGGGGGCTCTACGACGCGCTCGTCGACACCGACGGGACGACCGGCGTCGTCGACAATGAGACGGCGGCAACGGCGGCGCATCTGTTCGAGCGGCTCGAGGGTATCGACCTCGAACCCGCTGCGGCGGTCGCCGTTGCGCACCTGACGGCAGCCGTCGAGGCTGAAGCGATCGGCGTGGACGACACGGTGATGCTCAATGTCACCGGCGGAGGGTACCGGCGGATTGCGGATGAGGAGGATCGGCGCGAGATCGTTCCGACTCGGGTAATCGATCGAGAGTGTTTCATGCCGGAGTCCGTTTCACGGATCGTGACCGGCCTATTCTAGGAGGATATATGCACGAGGACCAGAGCGTTGCGACCGTCGAGCAGGAAGCCGTCAGTCGCGACATTTTCGAGAAGTGCCGCACGGACAAGGGCTACTTCGGCATCATGCGGGCGCAGGACGATCACTACTTCACGCGTCCGACGCTGCCGCCGATTGCGAACCGTCGCATGGAGTACGACGGACGCGAGAAGATCATGTGGAGCGTCAACAACTATCTCGGGCTTGCTGACAGCGAAGAGATCAAGCAGGTCGCCGTCGAGGCCGTGCAGACGTACGGCGTGAGCTCGCCGATGGGCTCGCGCATGATGACCGGGAATACCGCCTACCATCAGTCGCTCGAGGCCGAGCTTGCCGGCTTTGCGCAGAAGGAAGCGGCCTTTCTGTTCAACTACGGCTACCTCGGCGTGATCGGCACCATACAGTCGCTCGCGACGCCGGAGGACACGGTCGTCATGGACAAGCTCGCCCACGCCTGTATTGTGGACGGCGCCTTTCTCTCTCGCGCCCAGCTGCGCGTGTTCAAGCACAACAGCGCGGAGAATCTCGAAAGCGTGCTGAAGCGGGTCAACCGTTCACGAAAGGGCGGCGTGCTGATCCTCACCGAAGGTGTGTACGGGATGACCGGTGACCTCGCGATTCTCCCGGAGATCGTCGATCTCGCACGGAAGTACGACGCTCGCCTCTTCGTCGACGACGCTCACGGGTGGGGGGTGATGGGCGAGCACGGCCGTGGTGCCGCCGACCACCTCGGTGTGCAGGAGGGGGTCGATGTCTACTTCGGGACCTTCGCGAAGGCCTTTGCGTCGATCGGTGGCTTCTCGGCCTCCACACGGGAGGTGGTCGAGTGGATCACCTACAACGGACGCTCGCAGGTTTTCGCCAAGAGCCTGCCGATGGTCTACGTCGAGAGCCTTCGCAAGGCGCTCGAGCTCGTTCGCGCAGGCGACGACCGGCGCGAGCGGATGTGGCGGAACTCGCAACTGCTGAAGAACGGGTTGCGCGAGCTCGGGTATCACGTCGGTCCCGGAGAGTCCCCCATCTGCTCGGTTTTCATCCCGGTGGGCGAGGAGCGCGTGGAGACCGTCGGCGTTCGGACGGTGTCGTTCCTTCGCGAACGCGGCGTCTTCGTGACGGCGATCACCTACCCCGTCATCCCGCTCGGGCTTTGTATGTTCCGGATGATCCCCACGGCGAGTCACACCGAGGAGGACATCAGTGAGACGTTGGCGGTGTTCAAGCAGATGCGTGACGAAGCCGGCATAAGCCCCACAATCGCCGGCGAAGATCTCATCAAGGTGAGGAAGGTGTTCGGTACGTGAGGCAACTCACGGCGTTTCGCGAGCAGACCTCCGGTCTCGATGCCGCACAGCTGCTCGAGTGGGCGGGGCGCACCTTCGCCGGTGAGGTGACGATCGCCTCGAGCCTGGGGGCCGAGGATCAGGTGCTCGTGCACATGCTCTCCGTGCTCGGCCTGCCGATCGAGGTATTCACGCTCGACACCGGCAGGCTCTTCAACGAGTCGTATGATCTGATGGCGAGGAACGAGCGTGAGCTCGGTGTGCCGGTGCGGCCGTACTTCCCGGATGCTGCCGCCGTAGAGGAGATGGTCGGCGAGCACGGCATCAACCTCTTCTACGAAAGCGTCGAGCTGCGAAAGCGCTGCTGTCACGTACGGAAGGTGGAGCCGCTTCGCCGCGCACTCGCCGGCCGACGGGCGTGGGTCACCGGCCTTCGCCGATCGCAGTCGGTGACGCGTTCATCGCTCGAGACCGTCGAGTGGGACGAGCAGAACCGCCTCTACAAGCTCAACCCGCTTGCCGAATGGAGCGATGACGAGGTGTGGGAATACGTTCGCGCTCACGAGGTGCCGTACAACCAGCTCCACGACCGGGGCTTTCCCTCGATAGGCTGCGCGCCGTGCACCCGCGCGGTGGCTCCCGGCGCGGACCCCCGCTCCGGTCGCTGGTGGTGGGAGCGCCCCGAGCAGCGTGAGTGCGGGCTGCACGCCGGCGAGCCGAAAGACCGGCGGATCAGGGTTACTCCCCTACTTCACCCGGGTCAGACCGAGCAGTCTGATCATCCAAGAGGGTAAGGCGCGATCGGCCGGCCGCCGGATGAGGTTGAGCCCGAGTCCGAGCGGCTTGAAGATGGGCAGTTTGTGAGTCTCCACGAACTCGATCAGCGTGCCGTCCGGGTCCTCGAGGTAGCTGAAGCGTCCGCCCGCATCGCCCATGTCGAAGGTCCCCGCGCTGTCGACGGTGAACGCGTGACCGGTCTGTGCGCAGCGGGCCGCGAGCGCGTCCATACCTCGCACATCGAAGCAGAGGTGGATGAACCCGAGATCTCCCCAATAGCGGTTCGCGAAGATCGCCGGTCGTGACGCTTCCGACGACTCGAAGAGCTCAATGGTGCTTGATCCCATCAACCTGCTGAACGGCCCGACTCGAGGTTCGCTGTGGGAGAGGAGCACCCTCCGCAGCTCACCGGCGCCGCCTCGAAGCGACGCGAGGTCCGCGAAAGAGCCCCGCTCGTCGTACACGACCGTATCGTACCCGAGTACGTCTCGATAGAGCGGCAGCGCGCCGTCGATGTCACAGCAGCCGATCATCGCGCCGGCAACGCCGCCGACCACCGCCGGCGACCCGAACCAATCGCGCGAGGGCGCGACCTGGAACACGTTCCCGAAAGGATCGGTAACGAAGAGACGTTCGACGCCGTCCGGTCCCGGCGTCGGCCTGCTCACCTCGGCACCGATCGCGGTGAGGTGGTCGTACGCTTCCTGAGTCGAACGCGTCTTGAGAACCGGCGCGAATACCCCCGGATCACCAATCAAAGGAGGGTCTGCGGGAGCCGTCGGCGTGCGGCTCGTATACTGCCAGATCTCGAAGCCGCCCCCTCCGCTGAGGTTGATCGCGAGCACTGCGTTGCGGCTCTGAACGGCTCCTCCTGTGTATCTGACCATGAGAGGTGCCTCGGCCGCTTCCTGGAAGACTGGAACGTCCATGCCGAACGCTTTCCGGTACCACTCCCATGCGGACGAGAGGTCTGAGACTCCAACGCCGATCTGTTGGATACCGCTTATCGTATAATTCACAGTCCCAACTCCTCTTTCACGGCCTTGAACTGCTCGACGGCGTAATCGAGCTCTTCGCGCGAATGCGCGGCACTCACCTGCGTGCGAATCCGGGCGGTTCCCTTTGGCACGACGGGATAGGAGAATCCAATGACGTAGACGCCGCGGTCGAGCAGCCGGTCGGCCATTTCCGTGGCGAGCTTCGCCTCGCCGAGCATGATCGGGACGATCGGATGCTCGCCTTCGGGCACGTCGAGCCCGATCCCGGCGATCTTCTGCCGGAAGTAGGCGGTGTTGTCGGCCAGTCTGTCGCGCAGCGATGTGTCGCGCTCGAGCAGGTCGATCGCGGCGATGCTCGCGGCGACGATATTCGGAGCGACGCTGTTCGAGAAGAGGTAGGGACGCGATCGCTGTCGCAGGAGCTCGACGACTTCAGTGCGCGACGCGGTGTAGCCGCCGGTGGCGCCTCCGAGCGCCTTGCCGAGGGTGCCGGTCATGATATCCACGCGGCCGATGACGTCATGGTATTCATGCGTACCGCGGCCGCGCGTCCCGAGAAACCCGACGGCGTGACAGTCGTCGACCATAACGAGGGCGTCGTACTTCTCCGCGAGGTCGCAGATTCCGGGGAGATTGGCAATCGTCCCGTCCATCGAGAAGACGCCGTCGGTCGCTACGATCCTGATGCGGGCAGACTGCGCCTCCTTCAGCCGTTCCTCGAGGTCGTGCATGTCCGAGGTCTTGAACACGTAGCGCTGAGCCTTGCAGAGACGAACGCCGTCGATGATGCTCGCGTGGTTGAGCGCGTCGCTGATGATCGCGTCTTGCGGTCCGAGCAGAGTCTCGAAGAGGCCGCCGTTGGCGTCGAAGCACGAGGCGTAGAGAATCGTGTCTTCGAAACCGAGGAAGCCGGAGATTCGCGATTCGAGCTCCTTGTGAATCGACTGGGTTCCGCAGATGAACCGTACCGACGAGAGGCCGAAGCCCCACTCGTCGAGGCTGCGCCGCGCCGCCTCCACTACGTGCGGATGATTCGACAACCCGAGGTAGTTGTTCGCGCAGAAATTGATGACTTCCTTGCCGCCTGAGACCGAAATGCGAGCGTCCTGGGGACTCGTCAGGATACGTTCGCGCTTGGTGAGCCCCGACTCGCGTATCGAATCGAGCACCTGTGCGAAATGCATTTGTGCGCCGCCGTACATGGTTCCTCCGTTGGTGCCTCTATCTTACGATGCGCCGGGCCAAGATACAATCGCGGCGGTCCAGTTGCCGACGACGAGTGCCGTCATCAGGACTGCGCCGATGCGGCTGGTGCGCCGCGGGGGTCCTCCGGTGTCTTCGCCGATCCGGTTCGCGGCCGAGCCGGGCGGGTAGAGCTCGAGAAGGATATCGTCGACGCTCTCGACGAGGCGGGAGGCGGATACGTGCTTGCGCGTGTCGAGCACGCGCTCGAAGTAGTAGAACAGGCGTGCGAGCATGCCCCCGAAGGTCCCGGGAAGCCGCAGGTCCGGGCGAACGGCAAAGAGCGAGATGAAAACGAGCCCTACGATGGCGAGTCCCTTCAGCAGCCCCTGCTCGAGCGCGCCGGCGGTGATCCGCAGCGGCCCGAGCTCGTACAGTACGCGGCCCACCGGGGTGAGCAGATTGAAGAACGTAATCGATGACACCATGATCAGAAAGTAGCCCCAGCGGATTCTCTTGCCGGCGAAGGTGGCGAGCACCGCGAATACCAGGACCTGCACGGTCCGCACGATCAGGTTCGACTGCAGGAGAAAGGCGACGATCGTCAGCGATCCGGCGGCGAAGATGTGTGTGGGCGCGGTGTGGCGGGCGAGGCGATTCGGCGGACGTCTACGGGCCATGCAGCACCTCCTCCTGTTGTGCGAGCCACCGCGATCGCCGTCTGAATCGCTCGGCAAAGAGCCCCACGACAAGCCCGCTCACCACGCCCAGCCCAAGGAAGGGCGGCGCAATGACCCAGGCGCTCGAGCCGAAGATGAACGTGACGGAGAGAGAGATCTGCACGATGTTGCTCGCCAGAGCGCCGAAGAGACTGACCCCCACGAGCGAGATCCACCGACCTCCGGCCCGGTGCACGAGGAGCATGATCAGAACGCTCGCGAAGCTTCCCGACAACGAGAAGAGAAAGACGTAGCTCGCGAGCGTGCCGCTGACGAGCCCCTGACCCACGACCTTCAGGAGCACGAGCAGAAGCACGTACCCGGGCGAGAAGAGGTCGAGCGCGAGCAGGACCGGCAGATTGGCAAGGCCGAGCCGGAAGAACGGGAACGGTTTCGGGAAGAGGTACTCGATCGTCGAGAAGAAGAGGCAGAGCGCTCCCATGAAGGCGACGAGATCGAGCCTGTCGCTTCGTCTCTCATCCATGGCGGTGCCGCGCGAGCACGAGGGTGATGTTGTCGCCGCCGCCGCCGTCGAGTGCGAGCTGCAACAGTCCCTGCGCCGCGGTCCGCGGGTCCTCGGTTCGCCGCACAAGCTCGTGGGCACGGCCAAGGTCTGCGTAGTCGGACAACCCGTCGGAGCAGAGCAGGAATCCATCACACGTGGTGAGATCGATCTCTCCCACGTCAAGGTAGAAGCCCACCGCGTTGCCGAAACAGTTGCTGATGATGTTTCCGGGTATTGAAGGATCGCCGCGCTCTTCGCGCAGGGTGTGGTCGCGTGAGACCTGCTCGAGCTCACCGTGCGCGAGGCGGTAGAGCCGGCTGTCGCCGGCATTCAGCCAAAAGGCTCGGGAGGGAAACACGAGTACTGCCGTCCACGTCGTGGCCATCCCGCGTCGGTGCGGATCGGCCTCCGAGACTCGCAGGAGGTCCGCGTTGACCGACGAGGCGATCTCGCGCAGCCGATCGGGGACCGCCGCCACGTCGACCGGTGACTCCTCGTGGATGCGCCGGGCCATCTGCTCACAGACCCAACGGCTCGCGACTTCTCCAGCGGCGGCCCCACCGACGCCGTCGGCTACGGCCAGCAGGAGTCCATCATCGGGTATGTCGGTGATCTCCAACGAGTGCAATCCGGAGCGGATGAACCGGTTCACGAGCCAGATCGCGTCCTCATTGTTGCGTCGCACGAGCCCCGTATCGCTCGTCGCGGCGACGTCAAGCGTCGGTGTTGAACCTGTCATTGGCATCATTGTACCAAGGTGGGCGTGCGAATCCAACGGGTCGTCATCCGTCGTTTCCCGTGCCACGTGGCTGCGCCTGCGGCGGTGAAGCTTGACGAGCGCGCGAACAGGTAGTTGAATACGAGAAGAGATCCCGGTTAACGGGAAGGGAGGGACCAATGTTCAAGCATCTGCGAGACCTTGAGGGTTTTCGGCTCGCCGCCGAGGACGGTGAGGTCGGCCATGTGACCGACGTCTACTTCGAGGACGACGAATGGGTGGTGCGCTACTTCGTCGTTGCGACCGGCTCCTGGCTCTTCGGGAAGAAGGTGCTCATCTCTCCGAACTCGATCGAGGCCATCCGGTGGGAGAAGGAGTGCATCAAAGTATCGCTCTCGACCGAGCAGGTCCGTAACAGCCCCGACATCGATACCGACCGCCCGATCTCCCGCCAGCAGGAGGCCGAGTACCACCTGTACTACAATT
>SLST01000262.1 GCA_007130265.1 Spirochaetales bacterium | reverse complement strand
GCTCACCACTGGCACCGTCGCGCTTGCTCCCCGACACCTGCCGGCCCACTTCCTGGCATAGGTCCTTTCGAGTCGCTCGGGTGAATCGATCGGCGATGGGTGCTGGTCAGGCCCTGCATGCCGAGATCAACAATTTCGGCACCAGTCTTTGGATCGACCATGGCGACTCCCATCAGTCGGATGTTCGATGCGGCGATGACGTTGTATACTCGCCTCTCGAAGATCAAGCGGGAGAGTTGTCACACCCGCCGGACAACTCAAAGGGACAAACCATGCGAGACCCAGTACTTGTCTTTTGCGCGGCGCTGCTCTTGGCCGCGGTCGTCGCGGCACCGGCTCCTGCCGACGGCGCGTTTGGTGAGCCTGCGCAGCTTGCCGACGCGGGTGAGACGTACCGTCCTGGACGCTACGTCCGCTACCTTGAGGATGTTGGCGGGACGATGGCCGCGGCGGACGCGGCGCGAGCTGAGCTGTGGCGGCGATCCGAGCACACCACGCTCAACTTCGGGTTCACGTCGTCGGTGTACTGGCTGTCTCTGTCGCTCGAGAACCGCACGTCGCAGGCGGAGTGGTACGTACAGGTCGCGTATCCGCTGCATGACTCGATCCGACTCTACCTTTTCGATTCGGCCACGGACGCTTCGCCGGTCCTGCTCGCGGAGTTGGGCGACCGACAACCCTTTGAAACGCGACCGGTGTTCTACCGGAACTTCGTGTTTCCGGTGGAGCTACCGCCCGGCGGGACGCGCAACCTTCTGTTCCGCTTTGAGACGGGCTCCTCGATCGATGTCCCGTTCATCGTCCAGGCGCCGGCAGTGTTTGAGCGGCAGGCGCTGACCGAGCAGATTCTGATGGGCATCTATTTCGGGGCGATGTTCATCATGCTGGTGTATAACCTGTTTCTGCTGGCCGGGTTGCGGTCGGTGGCGTACCTGTACTACTCGCTCTTCATCCTTTTCTACGTGTTCTTCCAGGGATCGATCAACGGCTACACGGTTCAGTACCTCTGGCCGACGGGTACCTGGTGGGCGGATGCCTCGCTGCCGTTCTTCGTCGCCGGCGGCACATTCTGGTGTCTGGTGTTCAACCGCAGATTTCTGAATACCCCCGTGACCGCACCGCTGTTCGACAAAGTGCTGGTTGGGCTGATGGCGGTTTGCGGGCTGAATGCCGTCCTCGCGTTCTTCACCCCGTACGCTTTCTCGATCCGCGTGGCGACGGTGATGAACCTGTTGGCCTTTCTGGTGATACTTCTCAACAGCGGCAGCGCTTTGATCCGCGGAGACCGTGCCGCCAGGATCTACTTCCCGGCGTGGGTGACGTTTCTGGCCGGCACCATGATCTTCGCACTCAAGACTTTGGGCGTGCTGCCGACAACCGCGTTCACCACGTGGGCCGGGTCGGTGGGCTCGGTGATTGTCGTTGTGCTGTTGTCGCTGGCGCTGGCGGATCAGTTCAACCTGATGCGGGAAGAGAGGACCGCAGCGCTCTCCGCGTTGAACGTGGCGTACGGCCGGTTTGTGCCGATGGAGTTCCTGGAGCTGCTGAAGAAGGATAGTATTCTCGATATCAAGCTCGGCGACCAGATTCAGCGCGAGACGACGATTCTGTTCTCAGACATCCGTTCTTTCACGGCGTTGTCAGAGTCGATGACGCCGGAGGAGAACTTCAACTTCCTGAACTCCTACCTTTCGCGAATCTCGCCGATCATCCGCACACACCGCGGCTTCATCGATAAGTATATCGGCGACGCGATTATGGCGCTCTTTCCCCACTCCCCAGCGGACGCGGTGCACGCCTCGGTGGAGATCCGACGCGAGCTATGGGAGTTCAACCGCCGGCGCTACGAGGCCGAGCAGAGTCCGATCGAGATCGGGATCGGCATCCATTGCGGCATGGTGATGCTCGGCACGATCGGCGAGCAGGAACGCATCGACGGTACTGTGATTGCGGATGCCGTCAACCTGGCCTCTCGTCTGGAGGGGATCACCAAGGTGTTCGGGTCCGCGATTCTGATCAGCAAGGAGGTGCACGACCAGATCGGCGCGGACCGATTCTCGATCCGGTACCTGGGAAAGACGCGCCTGTACGGCAAGAACGTGGAAACCGAGATCTACGAAGTGATGGACGGTTTTGACGCCCGGATTACCGAACTGAAGAACCGCACGCTCGAGGATTTCCGAGAGGGTATCCGGCTGTACTTCCTGAAGCAGTTCCCGCAGGCCGCCCAACGGTTTGAGCGGGTGCTGGCGATTGACCCAAAGGACCGGGCGTCGACGTACTACCTTTCACGTTGCACGCACTACGTGGACGTCGGCACCGGCGACCAGTTCGACGGCACCGAGGCCTTTTTGTTCAAGTGAAGTACGGTGTTGCGTCGGGCGCGAGTTGCCTGCGTCGAGACCTTCAGCGTACAACGCTCACCAATCCGGTTCTCCACAGGGTCTTCCCGAATGCCCCTCCCCGTCGAATCGTCGAGCGATTCGCCGTCTGCGTGTCGCCTTCCGGCATGACGACAGTACGCTGGGGTAGTTCCGGGACGGGTCAGAAGATCAGCACGAGTATGTGCCCGCGCCTCTCGAATCGAAAGCTGTGATACTCGCTCCGATCGGCCCATACTGTGTATATTGTGAGGAGACAGGCTTCTTCCCAGTTAGACCCTTTGGGTTCGTTCCAAGCAGCTTTGTGCCCGCCGCCCAGAGGTAGCAGAGAAGGTCGATGTCGGGGGGGCATTCATGTCGGTATCTCTCAAATCTCACCTTGTACGCGCTCTGGTGAGCGGTGTTGTACTCATCGTTATCCTGAGCGTCCTATTGGGATGCCCGGAGTTCGGGTATGAGGATCGGCAGGCGGGAGACCTGGTCGTCACGGTTCACTCCGGTCTGGACTCGCGATCGATCGTGCAGCCGGACCTGGACATGAGTATCGATGACTACCAGATCACGCTCACCGGACCGGGCCGGACTCAAATCCTCACCATCCGATCCGACGACGCGGTGACCACGGTCACGAACCTGGAGCTCGGTGAGTGGACCGTAGTGGCGAACGCCCGGAACGCCGACAAGGTGATCATCGCGAGCGACAGCACGACTGTGCTCGTTCTCGCCGGCCAGGCCTCCTCGGCGAGCCTTGTGGTCGTTCCGTTACCGGGCGAAGGGACTCTGCGGCTGACGATCAGCTGGCCGAGCGACGCGATCGACAGCCCGTCGGCAGACGCGGTACTGATCCCGATCGACGGCGTTGAGCAGGAGCTATCGTTTACCGTTGCCCCGGCATCACCCAGTGCGACGTACAACGGATCCTGGGACGCCGGGTATTACCGGCTCTCGATGAGTCTGAGTGACGCAGGCGAGCCTGTCTGGCGCGACGTCGTGGCGGTTCGGATCCTGGAGGGCCAGCTCTCGCTCCGTGAGTATGCGCTGACAGTCGATGACCTTGAGAACGGTATCGGGGACGATCCTGACGATCCGTACGAGGTGACGCTCATTGGTGTAGAAGAGAGCATCACCGTCGACGATACGATGACCGTCGGCGTGAGCCTGGACCCTCCCACCACGCCGGACTCGATCCGCTGGTTCATCAGTGGGGCCGAATATGGGAGTGGCGAGACGTTCACTGTGGGTCCCGGCTATATCGAGCTCGACCCGGGGAGCTACTCGCTTGACGTGGAGGTTCGCAAGGGAACGATGGTGAGCTCTGCGGGGGCGTTCTTCGCCGTGACCATAGGCCCCGCATTCGTGACGACCTGGGATACGAGCCTGGACAGCGGTAGCACGGTTACTCTCGCGCTCGCAGGTGAGGTTGACGCCACCATCTACTGGGGGGATGGAGCGATTACCGATGTCACGACACCGGGGCCGCATACCCATGACTACAGTGTCGACGGCGTCTATACCGTTTCGGTCACCGGAGGAGCGACGGCGTACAACAGCTATGAGAACGGTGGTGCACAGAGCGAAAGAAGGAAGCTGGTGAGCGTCGACAACTGGGGGCAGTTGGGGTTCATCAGCTTGAGCAATGCGTTCCAAGGTGCGGTAAATCTCGTCTCGGTACCCGGCGACACAGTCGATATTCAGACCGTCACCGACATGAGCGGGATGTTTCGTGCAGCCGAAGCGTTCAACGACGACATTGGCGACTGGGATACCTCGAACGTCACGAACATGAGCGAGATGTTCTACGGGGCCGCTTCGTTCAACGAGGACATTGGCGATTGGGATACGTCGAACGTCACCGACATGAGCAGGATGTTCTACGGGGCCGTCTCGTTCAGCGAGGACATCGGCGACTGGGATACCTCGAAGGTCACTACCATGAGCGAGATGTTCTCCCGAGCCCGCGATTTCGACGAGGACATCGGGGGCTGGGATACCTCGAGTGTCACCGATATGGGCGGGATGTTTCGTGCAGCCCGAGCTTTCGACCAGGACCTGTCCGATTGGTGCGTTGCGTTGATCCCCGAGGCGCCGAAGGCGTTTGATGCTGGAGCAAATAGCTGGGACCTCCCGCGTCCGATCTGGGGGACATGTCCGTAGCGACCTTGGCGATTCGGCTACGAAGAGGATTCGGTAGCGGTGACCCTGAAGGCGCCGGCTTGTGCCGTGCTCGAGGGACATCTCCGGAACAACCCTCTGTGGATCCCAGATGCGACGGGAGGACCGGGCTCCTCCTGCGACCGCGATCGACGTCTCGGGGCTCATCGCCAAGGGGTTGCCGTAGCCGCGGAGCGGTAGCATGGGCCGCCCCCGGTGCATGTCAGCTCCGATCACCGCGCGATCGTGAAGCTTTGGGAGTCGATCCTGCACGGGTGCCCCCCGCAGAAGTCCGCCGTCCGCTCGCCCGGGTCGAGGATCAGCGAGGCGCTCGTGCGGCCGAACGGGGTATGCCTGCACAGCCCGTTTCGACCGTGGCTTGCGAGAGCTCTCTTCAACGCACCGTATGCGTCACTGAACGAGGTCGCCGGAAGCATCTCCTCCATCCCGCGGATTCGGTCTGCTGAGCTTCCCGTTCCACGATTCTCCGGGTACCGTGCCATCTCGCGGGTGAAGTAGTGATTCGTCCGGCACATCGTCACGCCTCGCGCCTGAGACACGCCCTGATACGAGGCGCTCTTCTCCACCATCGCCACGTTGCCCGCGGCATCGATGAGGCCGAGGTTCTGCCCCTTGCCGAGGAAGTCGGTTCGGGAAAGCAGTTCGAGCGCTGACGGTACGTCCGCGCACGCGAACAGCACCGCGTGAAGCCCGAGGTGCTGCGGCAGGCCTGCGCACGGCGTCCGCGTCGGGAGAGCCGGCGCGGATGCGGATGTGCAGGCAAGGCCGCAGGAGTTCATGCCTCCGTGGGGCCATAGGGTTCCCGCCCATTGGAGCATGATCACCTCACGATCGCCGGTGCGCGCCCTGTGCACGAAGTAGTTCTTCCGATCGTTTCCGTCACCGTCGAGATCCGCGTTCCCGCCGAGCACCATCCGTCCGTTCCGGTTTGCGACAGCCGCGATGGAACACGCAGATCTCACTCGTCCGATTGCGTTGAACGAGTTATAGGCGAATACGTCCTCAAGGCGAAGGCCGGTCGAATCTGCCAGCCCGCGCATTTCTGCGATGAGACCCGGAAATCGTGCTGCGGTGAACGCGAGTGCTCCCTCGAACTCGTTCTGCCGCTGTCTGATGAGGGTTGGATCGACGAAGCGGTCGAAGCCCTCGAGGATGAGTTCCCGGTAGTGGGCGCCGACGTGGCGACCGCGGTCGTACGGCGTTCCGCTGGTTTCGAAGTACGGCAGGATGCCCTCGTGAGGATCAAGGACCGGTCGACGATCCGGGCGGGCTTCCCATTCGTCAAGTGCCCGCTTCACGCGCTCGTCCGCACCCATCGCATGCACCCTGTAGTCCGCCCAGAAGTCGCTCACGACATACCTGCCCCTGTCACGCTCGATCAGCCGGCGAACTACGGCCCTCTCCTCGAGCGCCCGGTCAAAGTATGCCTCGTCACCGTCGCAGCCGGATTCGACCGCGCGACGATCGTTCCGGGCGTCAGTGCTGACCGCGGTGGTGTCGTAGAGCGCAAGCGTCGATTCGACCGCGCCGCAGTACGATTCGGTGTATTCGAGCCCGCTCATCAGGAACCGTATCCGCCGGGTAGTCGCCTCATCCTCGCTCAGGCGGAGCGCTTCCTCGAGATCCGCCCTCCGCGCATCGAGGAACGCTCCATGGTAGAGGCGAGTGTAGTCAACATCGCCGGCCGGGGTCTTCGGCGTGTCGAGCGCGCTTCTCGTCTCCTTCCAGCGCGAGATGAACGCAGTCAGGTACCTCCGGACACTCGCTGCTGCGGCGCCGAACCCCGATTCACAGTAATCGCGCAGCACCTCTTTCCAGTCCGAGTTGACGTTCCACAGCACGCGGGCGAGGACGTACAGGTTGATCCCGTTGCAGGCGAAGCCGTGAGATGCCTGGGTCGAGAAGTACCGGGCCCCCCGTGCGTGATACGCCTTCACCGATTCGGCCACGAGGTCGGCGAAGACACGGTGGACCTCGGGCCACGACCCGTTCGAGTAATACTCGTAGACTCCGAGGCGGTCGACGCGCCCGGAGAAGCCGGCGAGACGGTCGAGCTCGCGTTGCCTTATTGCGTCATCGTGGAATGAGTTGCCCATCACGCAGTACTGACCGATCACGTTCGGTTCGAGGGTATGCGCGATCGGAGGTGTGCGGTACCTGCCGTAGAGATGGGTCAGCAGGAGCTTCCCGGGATGGGAGGTCGCGACGGGCTTCGCGACGCGATTGACCGCCCGGAACAACCTGTCGGTGACCGCTCTGTCTGTTGCGCAGTTGACCGGCTCGTCGGTGCCCGCATACAGGTGATCGAAGTCCTCCGCCGCGATCGGCATGGCCGTGTCGGCTTCGGCCTCGGCGGTCGCGTCGATCGCTGTGCAGCGTTCGCACTCACACGGATGGCCGCCGTCATTCGGCGACACGCTGAACGCGTCGAGCGACGGTTCGGAGTCGAACCTGGCCCGCGCGTACCCGACGATCACGTCGACCACCTCGTCGTTCGACAAGCAGGGCTGGTTCCCGTGTTTTCCGTCGCCGGGAATGCTGTCGCGCATCCCATCGCGAAGCGCATAGTACTCGGGATGGCCCTCTCCGAAAACTTCCGGCGGGGCGATCTCGCTCCATCGATGGCCGTCCGCAACCGACAGACCTCCGAGGCGGTTTCTTCGGCACCACAGGTCGAAGTCCCGGGTGTACGCAAGGGGGAGCTTCTTCACGGCGTGGAGCATCGTGTTGAGGTCAAGCGCCTCGAACACGGCGCCTCCGGTCCTGATGGCCCGCCACGCGAAGTCCGGCTTCTCGCGAACCGTTCCGATGGGTACCGTGAGCACGTCGCGGTGGGGAACGACTTCGCCGTCCTCTCCGGGCCACAGCCAGCGAACGCCGACGTGCGTTTCGAGGAACCACGATATGCCGTGGAACATTCCCTGCACCGTCGCCGCCATGATGTCGACCCCCCTGCGGTCGACACGGAAAACGAACTCCTCGGGTTCGAGTCCGCCGCGACAATCGAGATGGAGAGTGAAGGCGAGAGGATAGCGGTCGTCGAACTCGGGCACTTCGACGCCGGTAGCACGGCCGAGATACGCGATGAGCTCGTCGGCCGGGTCGAGAATCGTCTCGGCGCCCTGTGGAGGCTTCCGCCACAGCGAGAAATTGGGTCGCCCATTGGCTACCAGTTGCACGGAACTCGACATCGTACTCCCCCGCCGGACAGGGCCGGTTGCACGGGTGATCGGTCTCAGCCATTCCCGGTGCCCAAAGGCGAGTCTACCGCATGTCCGGCGCCGAAGTCACCGGCTATGCAGCAGGAGCTGGGAAGCCCGGCGCATCTTCTCGTAGAAGTGAAGCGCAAGTAGGTGGTATACTGTTAGCAGAAGTATGAAACGTCGGCTGTTCGTCCTACCACTCGTCCTGCTCGCGTTCTGGTCCTGTGGTGACAGCTCGCTCTTCATGGGCAGAGTGGACGAGCAGGCTGAAGTGCGCGTGTTGACGGTTGACGCCGGGTCCATGCTTGCTGCCGGCGCGGAAGTGCCGGTCAGGATCGAACGTGATCCGCTGTATCGCGGCGACGATGCCACCGACGACCGGCTTCTCGCGGAGATCCTTGATCACGAGGGGACACTGCTTGCCGAAAGGACCTACGATGGAATCGACGACGCGACCGAGCTGCCTCCTTTGTGGCTTCCGGATCTCGAAGACGGATTGTACACGCTGCGCACGAGCTACTTCGACGGCGATGACCTGATTACCGAGGCGTCGGTTCGATTCTTCATCACGTCCGGAACGTACCGGATCCAGGGTCTCACCTCGTACCCCGCGAGCTCGTACCCGCGGGCCGATGGTCTGCTGAGGCTGTCGCTCGAACACCCGGTGGACGCCGATCCGTACCTCCTCTGGGTCGTAAACGGCGAGATCGTCGAGTCCGGCTTCCTCTCGCAGACCGGGACGACGATCGCCGTGCAGGCGCCCGCGGCTCAGGGCGTCTTTCCCATCCGTGTTGACCTCTATCCCGTGTGGGTCGACGGCGTGGACATGCGCGATGTGCGCCCGCCGGTGACCTACCGCGGCGAGATCTTCGTTTCCAACGCGCCTTCGCCTTCGCGCACCGATCTCTCTCCCCGGGAGAGTTACTTTGCCCTCTACCACCTTCGCGGCTCGTTGCGCGACGACGGTGTTCGCGCCGAATGGTTCCCGTCACACAGTTTCTCCGCACAGGCAACAGGCGAGCCTGAGCTTGTCGCGAGGAGGGACATCTTCGGGTATCTGCTCGACGGGAGCTCGGGGTTTCGGATGGATGGCGCGGTCTGGCCGATCTACGAAGGCGATCTCTCTCCGGTTTCGATCTCATTCCGGCTCATGCCGGATGAGCTGAGCGCGCACACGGTGCTGCTGCGCGTCGCGCTCCGGGCGACGGACCTCGCGACCATCCTGCTCGACGAGACCGGACGCGTAGGGGTGCGACTCGCGATGCTCGATGACGAGGTGTGGTCGACGGCTCCTGCTCTGCGGCCCCGGGAGATTGAGACGCTTACCGTTTCGATTGTTCCTGGCGCCGATTCGAGTGTGATCGGGTTCTACGCCGGAGGGTTGCTCGTCTCGTCTCACGAGGTGCCGGGCATTTCGATCACGGCGCTCGGCGATCCACGGAAGGTCGCCGGAGCCGGCCGATGGTCGCTGCTCGAAGGGTCTACCACGCTCGGCGCGGCCGACGGTGGATTCACGGGGATCGTCGACGAGTTCGGCGTGTTCTTCCGTGACGAGGACAACCGCGCCGCGATCAACGCCTCGCTCTTCCTGGACACTCTGCGGGCGACCTACGGCGACCGGCTGCTCTATGCGCTTTCGTTCGACCAGCCGGCCGCGTTTGACCACCTGACGGCCGAAGGTGAGGTCCTGATCGACGAGGGAGTGTTGCGGCTCGCCGGCGACGCCTCGGTCGCATTCCCGGATCTGCTCTTCGAGGACGAGGATCTCGTCGTCACGGTTGACCTCGTATCAGCTATCACTGCGGAGGCGCGGCTCGTTGACCCTCGCTCCGGCCACCTGCTTGCTACCCTGCGCGTTCCTGACGACCTCGAGCCTTCCGAGCTCGAGCTGCTGTTGAGGCACCGTGACGGTCTTCTGTCGCTCGTTGTCGGCGACAGAGAGCGGGAGATCGACACGCACGGCGACTCATTCACCGGAGTCCGGCTCGAGCTCGGCTCGCGGGGCACGGCCGACGGCCAGGAAGGTGGGCTGCAGATCGTGAGCATCGTTGCACGACGCGACGCGCCCCAGATACCACGTCGGCTTCTGCACGTATCCGACGATTGACTGGAAACGCCGCCGGTCCCGTTGTAGACTCTGGCTCAGAGCTGGGGGAATAGCGAGACGTGACGCGGATTCTGTCGGTACTCATGTTCATTCTGTGCCTCGCGACCGTACTGCCGGCTCAGACGTTTTCGGAGCGCCGGGAGATCGCGATCTTCCGACTCAGCTTCTACGGGCAACCGTCGGTGCCTCCGCCGCCCGGCGTACGGGTGGAGATACGCGGCCGCCATGGGTCACTCTCCGTACATCTGCGCGGTACCGGTAACCCTGCCTACGATGATCTGTTTGCGCGTGCCTTTGCGTCGGTCGACGAGCAGATTCGAAGCGTGTTCGTCAACCTCGGGCGTTTTGACGTGATCGGCATGCAGCAGCGCCTCACCCAGGAGAGCGTGGACGATTTCATCGCGGCGCTCAGCGATTACCGGGCGACGGACGCGGAGGTCCCGGAGGCGGTGCTGCTCGGTCAGCAGGCGTTCACCGAGCGCGACTTCCGGCAGCTCGCCGGCGGCTTCATCGTCGTGATCCCTTCGGTCAGCTGGTTCGACCTGCGTCGCGATCGCAACGGCCGGTACACGGCTGAGATGCAGACCTCGTTCACCTTCATCGACGTGCTGGAGGGTCGCACCTTCGGACAGTTCTTCATCGAGACGTCCGGGTCGAACGACCGCGTGGAGGCCGCCGTGCGGTCGGCGGTGGACGCTCTGCCGGGAGAGCTCTCGTTCCGGGTTCGTTCGATGCCGGAGTTCCAGCTCAAGACGGGGATTCTCGAGGTCACCGGGCGCGAGGTGATCGTCGAGTTCGGCCGGAACATGGGACTGCAGCGTGGCGATGAGTATGCGATCGTCGCCGAGCGGGTCCTCCCGACCGGACATATCGCCGCGAGGGAGACGGGTCTCATCGTGATCCGTGAGGTCCAGCAGGAGTTCAGCTACGCGCGGGTCATCTACGCGAACCCCCGTGCCCGCGTCGGTGACCAGCTGCAGGAGGTGCCGCGCCGCGGATTCGAGACCCGCGTTTACTACGATGTTCTCACCGACGGTCTCAGGCTGAGCTCGCTCCTGGGCGTCAAGGCCGTCGCGAGTCGCGGTTTCTACGACTGGCGGCCTTTTGGGGCGGTCGAGATACCGTTTCGCGGCGCAATCGTGGCCGACGGGGAGCCGTTCTTCCCGCTGAACATGGTGATGGGCGGCGAGTGGAACGCCTTTGTTGGACGGCTGCGTATCACGCCGTCGGTTTCGGTGGGGCTCGGCGGGGCGGTGCCGTTGGGTTCGCAGTCCGATCGCGATACCTTCTATCTCACCCACTTCGGCGGGGCCGCGCGGCTGACCGGGAGCCTGCTCCTCGGGCGTGACGTCCTGATATCGGTGCAGACCGGGCTCGGGTACTGGGTCTCGGTCTTCGACGAAGGGACGACGCGGGACTACCCGCCGCTCGCCGGTTACGGCGGGCTGGTTATCGGCGGCGGCGTCACCTTGAAGTAGATTAGTGGAGGAGGAATCCGTGCGTACTACGACCCTGGTTCTGATCGTCGTCTCGCTTGTCTTCATCGGGTGCGCTTCGGCTCCGCGCGCGGGCACCGGCGCTGACGATTACTACGTCGGCGCCGGACGCGGCGAGTCGCTCGGCGGGGCGATAAACGCCGCAAAGATGGATGCGGTGCGGAAGGCGGTCGTCGATCTGATTGGCGCGGAGGCGGAGGCGGCCCAGGCGCACGAGCTCGAAGACGTGCTCTACTCGACGCGCAACCCGAACGCGTACGTGTACAACGAGACCATGGAGACGCTCCATCGCGACGGCTCGCTCATCGACGGTGATCTGCGCTACGAGATCCGCATCCGCGTAAACGTCCCGGCGGTACGCCGGACGCTCGAGGCCAACGGGATCCGCGCGGACCTCTCCCGCCCGACCGGCGCGCAACCAGGCGCGGATCGAGGCGCCCCGGACGGACCCGGGACCGACGCCGTCACGGTCATCCCGGCCCCTGAGGATGCCGACGTCACGCCCGCCGAGCGGCGGTTCATCTCGCGTCACGTCGACACGATGACCTACATGGTCTACTTCGCCGATCAAGCGGTGGACGGCATGCCCGACGGCGAGTTCGTCCTGAGAAGCGCCGTGAACCAGGCGAACGGCTATCTCGTTTCGCGCGGGCATCTCGTGGTCGATGCGGCTCAGATCGAGCAACTGAAGCGCGATCAGGAGCTCGTGTACGAGGAGCAGGTAGGGCGGGAGGTGTCGCTTCTGCAGTGGGTAGCGCGTCGGCTCAATGCCGACGTCTACATCGAGCTCGATGCACGGACGTCAGCTCGCACCAGCGGGGGGAGCCATTACGCTACGGCGGATGTCACGCTCAACATGTACGAGACTTCCACGGGCCAGATCCTCGGCTCGGTCAACCGCAGGAGCAGAGAGAGCTTCAGCCGGACCAGTCAGGCGGATGCCGCGGTCAACGCGCTGCAGTCCACCGTCTACCAGGCGATGCCGCAGGCGGTGGAGATGTCCGAGCGACAGATGGAGCGAATGCTCACCCGCGGGATCAGGTACGAGCTGGTGCTGCAGCGCCCCCCGGACGCGCGGTCGCTCTCGAGGTTCCGGACGGCGATGCAGGACGAGGTGCGTTCCATCGCCACGGTGAGCCAGTCACCGCAGGAGGTACTCTATGAGGTGTTTCACGTCGGGAGTTCCGACGACTTGATCGATCTGGTTTTCGTCGTCTCCGATCGCGTGGCAGGGCTGGAGAACCTCGACCTTGTCATCAGCCGGGGCCGATCGCTGACCTTTGACGCTGGATTCTAGGAGGAGAACATGGGCAAGAGATGGTGGGTTGTCTGGATCACGGCAGCCGTGGCGCTAGTGGCGATGGGGTGCGCGAGTGGCCCGGAGACGCCGCGGGCGGAGTTCGCGCCGGCGAGTTTCCGGATAATCGAGCACAAGAACAGCGCGCTCGGCGGGGACGTTCCCGACTGGACGAGCATGGACGAGGGTGCGCTCGAGACCGACGACCGGTTCGAGGGGAAGTACGTCTTCCGGTTCGAGGAGACCGGGCGGAACCTCACCGGCGTGCGGACGATAGCGGACAACATGAGTGCTCCGAGCGAGGTTGCCCGCATGGTCAGTACGCGGGTGCGTCAGGTGTTCGCCGGCGCCCAGGTAGGCGACCAGGACTTCGTCGAGACCTACTTCGAGAACGTCGTACGGACGATTTCGGAGACGCAGATCAGCGGGCTTCGCAAGTACGGGGATTTCTGGATTCACAAAGAGTACCTCAACCCCGACGGAAGCCCGGGCGAACGCGAGTACGCCTACTACACGCTCTACACCGTGGACCAGGATATCATCCATGAGCTCGTACGCCGGGCAATCGACGGGACCGAGGCGACGACCGAGGAAGAGCAGACCGCTCGCGAGCGGGTCAGGCAGATCCTGCAGGACGAGTTCTAGACGAGATGCTGCGGACGTGGAGGGCGCTGCTTCCGACGGTGCTCGTCGTACTCCTGACGATTGCCGGGTGTGCCACCGGTCCGCTCGGGCGGCGTGCGGTTCCCGACTGGGTTCTCAACCCGCCGGGCGGGACCGACCGGTATGAGTACTTCGTGGCGAGCGGCAGCGACCGCGAAGCCGACGTCGCTGCGGCCGAAGCGAACGCCGCCGGGGCGCTGCTTTCGCAGATTCATCAGGCGCTCGGAGTCGACGTTTCGGTGCTGACCACCGCGGAGGCCCGCGCGACGCTCGACTCGTACGAAGCGTCGGTCAAGCAGGAAATCGTCCAGAGCGGCGGCGGGCGCGTCGAGGGGTTCAGGATCGCCGATCGTTACGTCGTCGAGGAGGACGGGCGGGTCACCGTGCACCTGCTCGGCGAGTACGAGCGCACCGCGTTCCTTGCCGAGCGGAACGCCCGCCGGACGCTGCTCGCCGAGCGCGAAGCGCTCCTGCTCGAACCCGAACGACGTGCTGATGCCGATGCGGCCGCCGGCCGGGCCGGTGCCGCGGTGACCGGCTACCTGCAGGCCGCCGCCGCGGCGGTCGCGGGATCCCAGCTGCGTATCGCGCCGGTGGTGCTCGAACGCTCGCTTGCGAAGACGGTCGCGCTCGTGGAGGGCCTTTCGCTACGCGCGCTCGACGGGCCGCAACAGGTGCAGACCGGCGGCCGACCTGGTCCCATACGGTTTGCCCTGTCCGACTCCGGCGGAGCCGCGATGGTGGGGATGCCGCTCGAGATTTCGTACCCGGAAGTCGCTTCGCAGCGAAGGGTCGTGCGCCGAACGACCCTCGTGACCGATTCGCGAGGGATCGTCGAGTTCAGCTATCCGCGGGTCGAGCTCGTCGGCGACGTCGAGGTGACCGCGAGGGTAGAGTCGGGCGCGTACCTCTCGCTCCTGCGCAGCTTGCCCGATTCGGTGCGTTCCCAGCGGCTTGCGATCGAGCAGGGACTCGCCGGGGCGCGGGCGAGTTGGCGCTTTCTCGCGGTGTCCCGGGCACGAGAGATCGCGACGACGCTCGTTGTGAGCGAGACCGATGCCTCAGGTGCCGCCATCGCGTCGCAGTGGACGCGCGACGGGCTTGCGCAGGCTCTCAGCGAGGCCGGCTTCCGGCTCGTGACCAACGATGTCGACCCGACCTCCGGTGCGGACCGACCCCAGTCGGAGGTGATTCAGCACCTGCAGATGACGCTGCCGGGCGATGTCCGACGCGTCGTTCTCGGCTCAGCGACGATCTCCGATTTCACGCAGGCTGACGGGTACCTCGCGCGGGTCACGGCGACGGTGACCGTTGTCGACCTGAACACCGGAGAAGTGATCTACACCACCTCCGCGGTGAAGAACGCGCGAAGCAGCAACGCTCAGCAGGCGCTCAACACCGCGTTCCACCAGCTCGGCCGGACGGTCGGAGAGCAGTTAGCCGCTCGTCTGCCGTAGCGCCTCTCCAATCTCTCCCGGCCGGTTCGTGATGATCGCGTCGACTCCACGCTCGGCAAGCGAGCGAGCAGTCTCGTCGTCGTCTACGGTCCACGGCATGACGAGCCTGCCGCCGCGCTGATGTCGACGGACGTGGGACTGCGTTGCCATTCGGTGGTGCGGCTTCATTGCCGTCGCGCCGGAGTAGATGCGCGCGCCGCCTCGGCGCAGGAGCCTTGGAAGGTCGCCGGTGGAGGAGTAGATCGCGGCGACGACGATCTGGCGGTCGAGCAGGCGCACCCGCCGTACGATGCGCGGGTCGAAGCTCGACACGATGCACCTGCGGGCGAGGTTGTGACGGCGGATCAGTCGAACCGTCTCGGCCTCCACGCGGCCGACTTCGACCGGCTCGTCGTCGTGGTGCTTGATCTCGATATCGACGAAGCACCGTCCCGAGAGCAGCTCGAGGACCTCCTCGAGCAGCGGAATCCGCTCGTCGGAGAAGCGCGAATCGAACCAGCTCCCGATGTCATGCTCGCGCAGGCCGGCGAGCGCCGTCGTGGCGATTGGCAGCGTCACACCGCCCACACGTTCGAGGTTGTGGTCGTGCATCACGACGAGCTCCCCGGAAGCGCACAGGTGGACGTCGAGCTCGACGCCGAAGATCCCGTGTTCGCGGATGAGTGAGAAGGCGGCCATCGTGTTCTCAGGGGCGCGGCTCGAGTACCCTCGATGGCCGATGATGCGAGGCGGTGCGGCCGGCACCGCAAAATCGTCGAGCACGTCGCGCGGCGTCACTCGTCGGTCTCCCGGTGTTCGCCCATCCTGCGCCGCAGTTGCTCGAGCGCGAGCTCGACTTCGGCCTCCGCGATCGCCTCGTTCGTCGCTTGATCCGGGTCCGTCGCCGACTGGAGCTGATCGAGGAGCGCGTTCGCGTCGACCGAGAGCTCCGGGCCCTTTACCAGGTTCGCGAGCCGACGCTTAAGCTCCGCAACCTTGAACTCGAGATCGCGCTCCTCGGTCCGTAGCGGCCCGAGCAGCGCGTGTGCTTCCTCGGCCCTGCGCAGCGCCTCCTTTGCGAGCTCCTTCTCGCCGCGATCGGCGGCGAGCTTCGTTCGTGTTTTCCACTTCTCGTACTCCGCCTCCCGCTCGGCGCGATCCCTGCGCGTCAGCTGAAGCGACTGGATGAACCCCGTCACGTACCTGCGGGCCTCTTCGCGAGAGAGCCCCTCCAGATCAAAGTCGTCCTCCACGAGTGCCTCCTCGCACACTCTACGGAATGGCGCGTCGCGACGCAACGGACCCCCGCTGCGGGCAGGCGGCCTCGCCGGGCTCCGGCTGCGCAGTACCCAAGGTCGGGTCGGTTTGGTAGCTTCTTCGCATGAACTCCGACGAGCATCCGATTGCCGCGATCGCTACCGCCGTCGGGCCGGCGGCGATTGCCGTCATCCGGGTGAGCGGCAGCGGCTCGGTGCATCTGCTGTCGTCTCGTTTCTCCCGGCCCGATGCCCTGCGCTCGGCGGCCGGACACTCGCTCCATCGCGGCTCGATCCACGACGAAGAGCACCGTATCGTCGACGACGTACTCGTCGCCGTCTACCGCGCGCCGGGGAGCTATACCGGCGAAGAGTCCGCCGAGGTCTTCTGCCATGGTAGCCCGGCAGGGGTGCGCCGCGTCTTTGGCGTTCTGCTGTCCGCCGGGTTCGCGGCCGCGGCCCCCGGCGAGTTCACCCGGCGAGCGTTCATCAACGGCAAGCTCGATCTCACCCGCGCCGAAGCGGTCAACGAGGTAGTGGGCGCTCAGACGACCGATGCGCACGCGCTCGCGATGGAACGGCTCTCCGGGAGCGTTGAACGCGCGGTCGAGGAGGTCAGGGCGCAGCTGATCGCGATGATGGCGCCGATCGCGATCCAGCTCGACTACCCGGAAGAGGAGACCGGGCCGATCGACGCCGACCGCGATGCCCTGAGAGCGGCCGGTGAGCGGTGTCGGAGTATCGCGTTGACCTGTGCCCGCGGCAGGCTCTACCAGCACGGCGCACGCGTCGCGATCGCCGGGCGCACGAACGCCGGCAAGAGCTCGCTGTTCAACCGCCTGCTCCGCCAGGATCGTTCGATCGTGAGCGACGTTCACGGCACCACCCGCGACTACGTGGAGGCGCTGATCGACGTGGACGGTGTGCCGGTGCGCCTCTTCGACACAGCAGGGCTCCGCGAGTCCGCGGAGACGATCGAGCAGGAGGGGATGCGCCGCAGCTCGTCGGTCGTCGCCGCCGCCGATCTCGTGCTCTACGTCGTGGACGCCGGCGAAGGCGGGACTCTCGAGGATGCCGAGCGTCTCGAGCGCATGCGCCGCGAGTCCCGGACGCTTTGTGTGCTGAACAAGGTTGACCTGGTCAAGAGCGCGCCCGAGGGCGCCCTCGGCGGCTGCATCCCCGTCTCCGCGCTCACCGGCGCCGGTATCGACCGACTGAACGACGCGATCGTCTCATCGCTGCTCGACGAGACCGCGGGCGGCCCGACCGGTCCGGCGACCGGGAGCGTCATCATCGATTCGGAACGACAACGAGACCTCCTCCTCCGTGCCGCCGATGCCGTCGACCGCGCGCTCGAGTCGCTGTCGGCGGCGATGCCCGCAGACATTGTCGCCGTGGACCTGCAGGAGGCGCTCGCGGCGATAGGCGAGATCACCGGCGAGGTTTCCACCGCGGAGATTCTCGACGAGATGTTCAGAGGGTTCTGCGTGGGCAAGTGACCGCGTGACTCGCGTGCGCGGCTTGCGCCGGCGGTGCTGTGCCTGGTACCTTTCCCCCATGGACTTCGCGGCGATCGTCGTGGGCGGCGGGCATGCGGGCATAGAAGCCGGGCTCGCGCTCGCGCGGCTCGGGCATCACACGCTGCTCATCACGCAGAATCTCGACCACATAGGCAAGCTGAGCTGCAACCCCGCGGTCGGCGGGCTCGCGAAGGGCAATATCGTACGGGAGATCGACGCCCTGGGCGGTGAGATGGGGCGGCTCATCGACGCGACGATGATCCAGTTCCGGGTCCTCAACCGGAGCCGGGGGCCGGCGGTGCAGGCGCCGCGGGCGCAGGCGGACAAGCTCGCGTATCAGACGGCGGCAAAGACGGCGCTCGAATCGCGGCCGAACCTCGACCTCTTTCAGGACACGGTGACCGAGCTTGCGCTCGACGCCGCCGGACGCAATGTGGTGGGGGTCGTGACCGAGCGGGGCCGACGCTTTACCGCGAAGAAGACCGTCGTCACGACCGGTACCTTCCTCAACGGTCGCATCTACATTGGCGAGTACCAGGCGAGCGCCGGGCGGATCGCCGAGCCCGCAGCGCTCGGACTCGACCGGTCGCTGCTGGAGCTCGGTTTCCGGCTCGGGCGCCTGAAGACCGGCACGCCGGCCCGCGTCCATCGCGACTCGCTCGATCTGCCGCGGATGGAGGAGCAGTTCGGCGACGAGGAGATGCTCGCCTTCTCGTTCTCGCGGCAGCAGGTCGAGCGTCCGCACCTGTCGTGCTACATCACCTTCACGAACGAGGCCACGCACCGGGTTATCCGTGACAACATGAATCGTTCGCCGCTCTACTCCGGACAGATCGTCGGCACGGGTCCGCGCTACTGTCCATCGATCGAGGACAAAGTGGTGAAGTTTCCCGAACGCGACCGCCACCAGGTCTTCGTCGAGCCGGAAGGGCTCTCGACGAGGGAGATGTACCTCAACGGACTCTCGAGCTCGCTGCCCGAAGAGGTCCAGGAGCGGTTCCTCCGCACGATCCCCGGGCTCGAGCATGTGCATATTATGCGGCCGGGATACGCGGTCGAGTACGACTACCTCGATCCCTCGCAACTCTTCCCCACGCTCGAATCCAAGCTCGCAGGCGGGCTCTACGTCGCCGGGCAGACGAACGGATCGAGCGGGTACGAGGAGGCCGCGGCGCAGGGGCTCATGGCGGGGATCAACGCCGCGCTCGCCATCTCCGGTGAGCCGCCGCTCGTGCTCTCCCGGTCGGAGGCGTATATCGGTGTGTTGATCGACGATCTGGTAACGCTCGGGACGCGCGAGCCGTACCGGATGTTCACCTCGCGCGCCGAACACCGGATCTCACTGCGCCACGACTCGAGCGACGAGCGACTCTTCGAACGCGGACACAGAGTCGGCCTGCATTCGGACGAAGCGCTCGAACGGTTTCATGCCAAACGCGACGGTATCGAGGCGATCAAAGAGCTACTGCGTGGGCGTCGGCTGAGCGAAGGCGAGGCTGCCGGCGACGCCCGCCTCGTGCGCCACCTGGGTAAGCCGTGGTCCCAGGTGCTCAAGGACCCGGAAGTCGGACTCGCCGATCTGGTGGCCGTTGATCCGGAGGTGGGCCGCGGGTGCCCGGTCGAGTGGCTGCGTCACGTGGAGCTCGACGTGAAGTACGAGGGCTACGTCGCACGGCAACAGCGGCAGATTGCGCGCGTCGCCAAACTCGAAGCGATGCAGATTCCCTGCGACTTCGACTACGACGCGGTGCACGGGCTCTCCTCCGAAAGTCGCGAGAAGCTCAAGGAGATCAGGCCGTTCTCGCTCGGACAGGCTGCCCGGGTACCGGGGGTGCGGAACGCCGACGTGGCGGTTCTCATGGTATCGCTCGATCGACGACAGGAGCCCGTCGTGCCCGCCGCCGGTGGGTCCGCCGATGGGTGATCGCGTGACGGTCGACTCCAACCGGCTCCTCGCATCCGGGCTCGAGCGGCTCGGATACGAGCCGAGCCGGCATCAGCTCGCGCAGCTCGACCGGTTCATCGGGGAGATCGAACTCTGGAACCCGCGACTGAAGCTCGTCGGCGCTTCCGGCGATGAGCTGGTCGTTCGACACGTGCTCGACAGCGTCTCCGGTCCGCCCGCGATCAGACGGTTTGAGGCGTCCGGGCGGTCTGTGGCGCCCGGGTCGTCGCCGGGTCTCGCGCGGCCGGCATGGCCGCGGGCCGCCCGCATCGCCGACCTCGGCAGCGGCGCAGGGTTCCCGGGGATTCCGGTTGCGATCATGGAGCCGGACACCCGGGTCGTCCTCGTCGAACGCTCCGGACGCCGGGCCGGGTTCCTGCGCAATGCCGCCGCCGCGACCGGCCTGGCGAACGTGGAGGTGCGCGAGTGCGCGCTCGAGGAGTATGAGGATGCAGTCGATCTCGCCGTCTACCGCGCCTTGCTGCCGCTCTCGTCGCGGCTGCTCCTCTCGCTGCGGCGAATCGTCCGTGACGGCGGGATAATCGTCGCGTACAAGGCGCGGCGCTCGCGCATCGAGTCGGAGATCGAGGACTTGCGGCGCTCAGGCATGGCGGGCGGTTTCGAGCCGTTGATCGTGCCAGTAGAGGTGCCGTTTCTCGACGAGGAGCGTCATCTGCTCATCATCCCGGGATAGCTACACCCGTTTGAGGAGCCTCGTCAGCTGCTCCTTCTCGATCAGGTCGATCAGCCGCGCCTCGACGAAGGCGATGGCGCCTTCGGAGAAGCCTCCCGCGCAGACGCACAGCCCACGACCGGCATGGACCTCCTTGATCCGGGAGTGCAGGTCTCGCAGGACGAGCTCGCCCACGGCGGCGCCGCCGCGGACGAAGCGAAAGAGGACGGTATCCTCCCACTTCGCCGTGCTCACTTCGGCGAGGACATCAATGTGGTCCGATCGGCTGACGGCGATGTCCGTGATCTTCGTCTTGGACCCTGGGAAGTAGCCGGCAGCGGCTCGTCGGCACAGCCCTACGAACTCGGAGGTAGAAGCCATCAGGTAGGTCTGAAGATTCCGGTTGCCCGCGAGCTCGCGCGCCCGGTCGATCTGCGCAGCGACGTCCTTGTAGCTGGGATTCGCTCGTGCGATCTCCTGGAGCGTTTCGAGCGCTCTGTCGAGGCGCTGCATCCTCGTATAGGTCGCCGCGAGTCGGTACTTGAGCTCGAGCATCACGTCCGGCGGCACAGTCGCGTGCCGCAGCCCGATCTGGAAATCCATCTCCGCCTCGTCGTACTGGCGGGACTTCAGATGCAGCGAGCCTGCCATCAGCGACGCACGCGGGCCGTAGACGGGGTCTGCCCGCAGATGACCGAAGACCCGCACCGCGTCATCGGTCTGCCCGGCTTCGTAGTAGGCCTGCCCGAGGTAGAAAGTGCTTTCCTTGTCGTCGGGCTCGGCTTCCACCACGCGGCGCAGCAGAGACGTCGCCTCGCGGAAGCGTTTCCCCCGAACGAACGCCTGTCCCAGGTGCTTCGCCGCACCGATGTGGTCGGGACGGGCCTGTTGCGCCATCCGCAGGAGCTGCACGGCACGGTCGTGGTTCTTCCGCCGGACCTCCAGTCGTCCCAGGTTGTAGTTGATATCGAACTGGTTCTCGTGGTCACGCCGCGCGAGCGTCAGGCTCTTGTACGCGTTGGGATAGTCGCCGATCTGCATTGCCGCAAGCCCGTGGCGCAGGGTCACCTGGTGCTCGTCGAGCGAAGGGTTCGTCGGCACGAGGTCCATGAGCATCCCGTACGTCCTGGCGGCTTTCTCCCACTCCTGATCGGCAAAGGAGATATCGGCAAGCGTCGCGAGCGCCTGGGCGTCCTTCGGATTCTGCGCGAGCGCGCGATTGGCCTCGCGCATCGCTGCGCTGCGATCCCGTTTCCGCGGCCGGCGTGATGGTTTCGCCGCCCGCGAAAAAACCACCAGAAGGCTTCCGAGCAGGAGTATGCCGACTGCGAGGAGCGGTATCAGCGTGCTGGGGCTCACCGGGCCATTGTTCTGTCACCGATCGCGGTTGTCAACCGGCCTGCAACCAGCTTGGCAAAACAGCGCCTTGAATGAAGCCGATCAGCGGACGATAATGGTGAGAGAAGGCGCTTCGTGATAGGGTCGAAGGCGTCGGGAGGAAGCAGTGGAGAGCTCGATGATTGCCGTGCAGATCGCAAACGGCACCTTTGTGCCAGTTCTCGATACTTCGAGCAAGAAACGTCGGCGCCTCGTCGTGACCACCGTTCGTGACGGTCAGACCGATGTCAGGATCGAGCTCTACCGTGGTTCCGACCCTACCATGGCCGACGCTCACCACGTCGGCAGCCTTCTCATCGGGAACATCGAACCTGCGGAGAGCGGCACGCCTGACATAGCGGTCCTGCTCGGCGTTGACGAGGCCGGCAATCTGAACGCGACGGCTACGGACACCAGGTCCGGCGAATACCAGTCGCTCTCCGTCAATCTCGGGGAGCTCATCCGTGAGGGTGGCTACGACGTCCCGGATTTCCAGCTCTCGGATGACGAGCTCACCATGGAAGAGCTCAGCATGGAGGATGGCCCCGGCGACGACCTGGAGACGTTCTCGTTCGACGAGCTCGAAGACGAGGGCGACCTGCCGACGGGCGAGGAGTCCGCGTCCGAATCGCTCACCGATCTCGATGTACCTTCCGAGCCGGAGCTCGACGCCGAGTCGGAGCTCGAGTCGCTCGAGGAGCTGGATGTGACGAGCGAGGATCCCGACACGCTCGAGGAGATTCCCGTGACGAGCGAGGATCCCGACGGCCTCGAAGAGTCGACCGCCTCGAGCGACGAACCGGATGCCCTCGTCGATCTCGCTGACGAGGAGTTCTCTTTCGACGACTCGTTCGGCGAAGAAGTCCTCGATGAGTTCGGTCAGGATGAAGCGGCTGAGCCTCCGGCGGACGACTCTTCCTTCGTAACCAATCTCGACCACGGTCTCGTCGAGGCCGACTTGGGAGACGAGGATTTCACCTTCGACGAGGGCGGCGATTTCGAGGCGCCACCCGTTTCCGACCAGAGGCCGGATGACGACGAGGAGGGCCCTCTCTTCGGGGTTCCGGAGGCCTCCGGCGACGAGATCGACGATACGCTCACGCCTGAGGAGTTCGATCGGCTCGACTCCGAGCCCGTGCGTACGGCTGGTGCCCCCACGCCCGAATTGCCCGACGAGGAGATCCGGCCGCGGCGATCGAACGCGATCATCTTCATCGGGTACCTGTTCCTCGCGCTCGCGGCGATTGGCGTGCTCACCTATCTCGTGTTCCGCCTGCTCGAGGGCCCTCCTACGCCTCCCCTCCGGGCAGGACATCTGGGCGAGGTTTCCGTTGCGCTGCTTCTGCTCAGCATCCCGGCGAGGCGTATCAGCGACAGACTGGGTCGCCGCCGGGATGCCCGCCGGACCCTCCGCACGAAGAGGTAAGCCTGTCGCAGTGCGTTTTCGTCCCATCGTAGCCGTCGTGCCGCTCATCCTCCTCTGTGCCCATGCTCACGCCGGTGGTGCGCAAGTCTGGGGTATGGACGCCGACGAGCTGTCCGAAGAGCTTCGTCACTCCAACTACGATGCGCTGCGGGAGATCAGTTTCTCGCGGCATCGGATCGAGGAGGCCGATCGGCTCGGCGACGACGCGAGCTTCGCTCTCGGGCTGATCTTCCTCGACCTCGGTGACGATGAGGTGGGCGAGCTGCTGCTGCGTCATGCCGTTCGCAGCGCGCCGCAGCCGTGGCAGTCGGAGGCCTTCATCCGGCTTGCCGGTATTCTCTCGCACGAGGAGCGGTACGACGAGCTCGAAGCGCTCGCGCGGTCCGCCGGAGGGTACGCGGGATCGGTCGACGTGGAGCTCCGCCTGCTCGAGGCTCTCTACCGTCTCGAACGATACGACGAGGTGCTGTCCGCATTGGAGGATGTTCTCCCACAACTGGGTGCTTCGACCGCGGCGGGCGATCCGCGGCGATCCGAGGTCGCGCTGTGGCGGGCGATCTCGCTCGTGGAGACCGGTTCGCCGGACTGGCCCGACGCGGTGCGTGAGCTCTACCGTGACCATCCGGCCGCGCACGCACACTCCCGCGTCTGGGTGTACCTCATTCACCGGCAGGAGCTGTTGTCTCAGTTCACCCGTGAGGAACTCTCGTTCTTCCGCGCAAAGCAGCTGCTGTCCGAGGGGCGCGCTGTGCAGGCGGCAGAGATTCTGACAGAGGCACTGGCCCTGGCCGTGGCGGAGGCCGCCTCCCGGGCCGATGCGCCGGGCGGGCCGCTGTTGACCGAACGCGGCATCGTCGATCTCTATCTTGCGGGGCTCGGCTCACGACGGTACCGGGTCACGGCGGACGCGCTGCGCGCGGCGGCGCCCCATCTCGATGCGCCGCTCGTCGGTCGGGCGTACGAGTACGCAGGACGGCTGTACCGACTCAGCGGCGCGCACGCCGCGGCGGTGTCGCTGTTCGAGCAGAGTCTCGAGACGGAATCCGACACGCAGGCGAGACAGCGGATCGTCTGGTACCAGCTTTCCTCGCGGGTACGCTCCGACCCGCTCGGCATCGTGTCCCGTCTGGAGGCGATTGTCCCGCTGCCCGGCGATCCGCGCTACTACAGCGATATCTTCGCCGAGCTGGCCGGTCTGCTCTCCCGGCAGGGGCGGTGGGATCTCCTCTACGAGGCCTACGGGGCGATTCGCCGGTTTGCGGCGCCGGAGGCGCTCGCGCGGTATGAGGTCACGATTTCGCGCGCGATCGGAGCCGGGCAGTTCTTGCCTCCCTTGTCGACCCGGCGTGACGCGGAGGACCTGCGTCGGCGTCTGCTGGAGTCGGCCTCCTCACAGCGCCTCGACCGGTTCGCCGCGCTTCTCGCCATGGCGCTCCTCGGTGAGCCGGGTGAAGAGGTGCTCGGGCTGTCAGACGAGTCTGAGCCGCCTGGGGTGGGCGCCCGGTCCGGGCAGCCGACTACCGGGGCGGCGGCGCTCGCGGCGACGTACCTGCGCTTTGGTCTGATGGACGAGCTCTTTGGTACGATTCGTGCAGCCGGGTCCGACGTCGGGCCGGGGCTGCGGATCGCTGCCGCCGATCGTTTTCGGCGTGATGGAGATGCTCGACGTGCGATCCTCGTGATGAGTGCTTTCGAGCTCTCAGGCGGTATGCTCACGCGGCAGACCGGCATGCTGCGCTATCCGCTGGCCTTCTCCTCCATCGTCGACGAGCGGACGGCCATGGAAGGAGTCGATCCGGCCGTGTTCTACGCCCTCATCCGCGAGGAGAGCCTCTTTGACCCGGAGATCGCGAGCTCGGCCGGCGCAGTCGGACTCGCGCAACTCATGCCCGGCACCGCTGCCGACATCGCCGCCCGGATGCGCCTTCCGTCGCCTGTGCTCACCGACCCGGCGGACAGTCTCGCGATAGGCGCGCGCTACTTCTCCATGCTCTCGGCTCAGTTCGGTTCGGTTGCTCGGGCGATCGCCGCCTACAATGCGGGGCAGGGGAACGTCCGGCGGTGGGAACGACGCTTCGCCGAGCTCGATGATGTTCTTCTTCACCAGACGATTCCCTTTCCGGAGACGTACGAACACGTTCGTAAGGTGGTCGTGTCCGCGGCGTACTACGGGTACCTCTACGAAGGGCGTGCTCCGAGTGACACGGTTCGCCTCGTCTTCGGTCTTTGAAGGAGCACTGCTTCTTCCGATAAGGTGAACAGGAGGGGCTGTGACCGATCGTCTTCAAACTGCTCACCAGACCGCCCTGGGGCTGTTCTTTCTCGCCGCGGCAACGGCGTTTTCCACGGTTCTCGCGTTCATCGCGCCCGAGAGCCAGAATCTCCTCGTAATCCTCATGCGGATGCCGGGCCGGTTCCTCGTCGAGAGCTTCCATCTCGCGGCGTTCTACGTGCCGGCAGTCTTCGTCGCTGCCGCTCTTCTTCTGTGGTCCGAACGCGTCGCGATGATACACGTCGCGCTGCTGCTCGTCTCGATCGTGCCGTTCCTGACGATCGCCCTGTTCATCCGCCTCGCCGCGGACGCGGCGGTCGAGAGCTCGCCGATCACCGCGGCGCTCTCCTCGGCGCTCGGCCGCGGCGTGGCGATCACGACGGCGGCTCTGGCCGCGCTGATCGAGCTTGGCGCGATGGGACTCGCCTGGTATCGCCACCGGATACGCCCGGTGCGGGAGCGGCCGGCGGCAACCGGCAACCTCCTGTCGGGGATGCGTACCGTCCGCGCGCTCATCGCGGCGCCGAGAGAGCCGATCTCCGACGTGACGACCGCCGTGGACGCCGCCTCGCGATCACTCGTCGATCTTCCCGAGCCGGATGCGGCGTCGGGTCCGTTCCCGGTCGTGTACGCAGATGGACGCTTCTGCGATCCGGGCCCGAACGACCCTCCGGAGCCCCGCGCCGAAGAGTACGATGAGGCGTACCCCGAAGCCTACGAAGATGACGTTGACGACGACGAACTCGACGATGATTTCGACGACGACGAGTTCCTCGACGAGGACGACGACTTCGACCGCGAGCCTGCGAGCGGGTCTGGACAGACGTTTCAGCCGGTGGAAGCCACGTCGGTCCTGCCGGCTGAGGTCCCCACCCCGCGCGGCAGGCGCTACGATGTGCCGATTGGCGGGCTCCTCCACGAGTATGCGGATGGACGCTACTGGGAGATCGACGAACGGACGAGAGAGGCGGCCGAGACGTTGCGGGTCACGCTCGATGAGTTCGGGATCCGGGCGGAGGTGACCGGGATCCGCAAGGGGCCGGTCATCACGATGTTCGAGATCCTCCCCGCTCCGGGCGTGAAGCTCAGCAAGATCGTCAACCTCTCGGACAACATCGCCCTGCGTCTCGCCGCGTCGAGTGTGCGTATTGTGGCGCCCATTCCCGGCAAGCACGCGGTGGGGATCGAGATCCCGAACCGGGAACGGGCGATCGTAGGGTTCGCGGAGCTGCTGCAGGAGGAGGAGTTCGGTTCGTCGCGGATGGAGATCCCCATCGCCCTCGGCAAGGACATCCCCGGCGATGCCCAGATCGTCGACCTTACCCGGATGCCCCACGTGCTCATCGCCGGTGCGACGGGGAGCGGCAAGTCGGTCTGCGTCAACTCGATCATCTGCTCGATCCTCTACCGGCGCGCACCGTACGAGGTGAAGCTCATTCTCATCGACCCTAAGATCGTCGAGCTCAAGTTCTACAACGACATCCCGCACCTGCTCACCCCGGTCATCACCGATCCCAAGCGCGCCTTCCAGGCACTGCAGTACTGCATCTACGAGATGGAGCGCCGCTACAGCCTGCTCGACTCGCTGCAGGTGCGCGACGTGCAGAGCTACAACCGCAAGATCCGGGCGAAGAACCTCGCGACCGAGCCCATCCCCTATATCGTGGTCGTCGTCGACGAGTTCGCCGATCTCATGGCCACCAGCGGAAAGGAGCTCGAGAGCACGCTCGCCCGGCTCGCGGCGATGAGCCGGGCGGTCGGAATCCACCTCGTGCTCGCGACCCAGCGTCCGAGTACCGACGTCATAACCGGTCTGATCAAG
>SLST01000342.1 GCA_007130265.1 Spirochaetales bacterium | reverse complement strand
GGCATTTTCTCCGCAACCCACCAGTATTCGCCTCTCGACTATGTGGCGACGTTCTTCGGCTTCCTAGGCCTCGCGATCCCGAATTTCATGATCGCGCTCGTGTTGATGTGGCTGGGCTACTCGTGGTTCGGATTCTCCATGGGGGGCCTGTTCTCAGCAGAGTTCGTCCGCGCTCCGTGGAGCTTCGCCAAGTTCGTGAACATGCTCCAACACATCTGGGTGCCGATCGTAGTGCTCGGCACGGCGGGGACGGCAGGGCTCATCCGCACCATGAGAGCGAACCTGCTCGACGAGCTACGAAAGCCGTACGTGGTCACAGCACGGGCGAAGGGACTGTCCGAATCGCGGCTCATCTGGAAGTACCCGGTTCGCGTTGCGCTCAACCCCTTCGTCAGTTCCGTGGGCTACGTGCTCCCACAGCTCATTTCCGGCGCGGCGATCGTATCCGTGGTCCTCAGCCTGCCGACCACAGGCCCAATGCTGCTTCGCGCGCTGCTCAGTCAGGACATGTACCTCGCCGGAGGATTCGTTCTGATGCTCAGTACGCTCACGGTCATCGGAACGCTTATATCAGACATTCTTCTGGTCATCATCGATCCCCGGATCCGGTACGAACGAGGGTAGATTCATGGAAGACGTGAGCGTCGTCCAGGACGGCGAAAACCACACGGGGCTCGCTGGCGCGAAGCTCCAGGCATCGGCCGAGCGCGTGTATACTGCCAGCCAGGCTCAGCTGGTCTGGTGGAAGTTCCGTAAGCACAAGGTCGCGATGGCGAGCCTCTGGATTCTGGTTGTCCTTTACACGATCGCAATCTTCTGTGAGTTCCTCGCACCTCACAGCCCGCGACGGTACAGCGCACAGTACGTCAACGCACCGCCGAGGGCTGTGCGATTCGCCGGTGAGGATGGAATCAGCCTGCGGCCCTTTGTCTACGGATACACATCCGGACGCGATCCCGTTACCCTCGCGCGGGTGTACGAAATCGACCGCGAGAGCGTCTACCCGTTACGATTCTTCGTCCGCGGCGATCCGTACAAGCTACTTGGGGTGATTCCGTGGGATGTCCATCTCATGGGCACAAGTGAGAACGTCCCGCTCCTGCTCTGGGGCGCAGATGAGCTCGGCCGGGACGTGATGACACGCATCGTGTACGGGGCGAGGATATCTTTGTCGATCGGACTCGTAGGGGTCTTCTTGAGTCTCTTCATCGGCATTCTGCTGGGAGGCCTGTCCGGCTACGTAGGCGGATTTGTCGACACCATCATCCAGCGGGTGATCGAGTTGCTCCGCTCGCTTCCGGCAATACCTCTCTGGCTCATGCTGGCTGCCGCGCTGCCGGCCGACTGGTCTCCTGTAGCGACATACTTCGGTATCACCGTGATCCTCTCCTTCCTCGGGTGGACCGCCCTCGCGCGGGTCGTCCGCGGGAGGTTCATCTCGCTTCGCGAGGAGGACTTCGTGCTTGCCGCCAGGCTGATAGGAGCCAGGCGCCTCTACGTCATCCGCAAGCATATGGTGCCTTCGTTCGCGAGCCACTTGATCGCTAGCGTCACGCTCTCCGTCCCGGCGATGATACTTGCCGAGACATCTCTCAGCTTTCTTGGCGTTGGCCTGCAAGCGCCGGTCATCAGCTGGGGTGTCCTGATGCAGTCGGCCCAAAACCTGCGAAGCGTCGTTCAGGCGCCGTGGCTCCTGCTACCGGGGGGCGCAGTCGTTGTCGCAGTGCTGGCATTCAACTTCGTGGGCGACGGCCTTCGCGATGCCGCAGACCCGTTCTCACAGTAGAAGACAGGAAGAAGGAGAGGCTCGTGCCCACCCAACCAACGGCAAACGACGGACTGAACGTCATCATCATAACGACCGATCAACAGTCGGCGGGCTCGTTGCCGCTCTATGGCAACCCGCTGGCAAAGATGCCGCACCTTGATGCGTTCGCGGATCGAGGCGTCGTGTTCGACAACGCCTTCACATCGTGCCCGCTCTGCGTGCCGGCACGGGTATCGATGTTCACCGGCCAGTATCCGTCGACCCACGGCTCACTCAACAACCAGATTCCCATGGGCTCCGGAAAACACCATCTGCTGCGTCTTCTCAAAGAGAACGGGTACCGAACCGCAATCGCCGGGAAGAACCACTGCTTCGGTCCGGACGACATGGAGTACTTCGACAGCATCGCCGAATGCGGCCACTACGGTCCAATCCACGACAACGGAAACCCGGTACCGGGAGAGTATTGCAGGCCCAGGGAATACCTCCAGCAGTGTGCCGACCTGCGATCGGCATGGGGCTCAACGATCACCCCGTTCGCGGCGGACACGCTGGGTACCGCATGGACCACGACCAAGGCAGTGGACTTCCTCAACACGGCTGGTCCGGCGTCTGAGCCCTTCTTCCTTTGGTACTCGATCGCCGACCCGCACATCCCGTTTCAGACGTGCGAACCGTACGCGTCGATGTACCCGTTGGCGTCGGTTCCGCTCCCTCCGCTTCCGGACAACGAAATGGACACGAAGCCACGAGCCCAGCAGCTCGACCGCGCGGTGATGGCCGGAGATGCCGTAGACGAACAGACGATTCGCCGAATCCGCTCCATCTACTACGGGATGAACACCTACATAGACGACGAGCTGGGACGCTTCTTCCGGAGGATGACCGATCTCGATCTCTGGAACCGAACACTGGTGATCTACGTGTCCGACCACGGCGAGTATCTGGGGGAGCATCGCATGATCCGCAAGTCGAAGGCGGCCTACGACTGTCTGGTCAAGATACCGTTCATCGTCAGAGCTCCGGATGCGTTCGCGCTGAATCGAGGGTCTCGGACACGAACCTTCGTGAGCCTTGAGGATGTCATGCCCTCCGTGCTTCACGCCACGGGGATAGAAACTCCGCCGGAGGTCCAGGGGCGCAGCATCTTCTGCGACGAATCCGGCGATTCGGGACGGTCGCCCGCTGAACGTGACCACATCGTCGGCGAGTACGGGGTCCATACTCGACCGTGGCCGGCGGACAAACCGTACGACGTGTGTGCCGGGCCGCTGGCCCGGGATTTTCGGCCGGCAATGAAGGTCGGCGGGTACGGCAAGATGCGATTCGTGCGAACCGAACACTGGAAGCTCGTGGTGTACGTCGACGACCGTAACGAACTCTATCACCTCGCTGAGGATCCGTGGGAGCTTGAGAATCTCTACGGAACGCCCGGCACCGAACCCGTGGTCTCCGAGCTCATGGACCGGCTCTTGCAGGACGTCATGGTCACCACCAACTCATGGGTAACAACGAAGGAAGTTTCATGAAGCGACCGAATGTACTTTTCGTTTTCGCAGATCAGTGGCGCGCCCACGCAACCGGCTACTCCGGGAATGCTCAGGTCAGAACACCGAATCTGGACGCCCTGGCATCCCGAAGCATCAACCTCACGAATGCGGTGTCGGGAATCCCGGTGTGCACCCCCTACCGGGCCTGTTTCCTCACCGGACAGTATCCGCACACCCACGGTCTGTTCCTGAACGACGCGCACCTGCGCCCGAACGGAGACTCCATCGCTCAGACCTTCGCCGCGGCGGGCTACGACACCGCATACATCGGGAAATGGCACGTGAATGGTCAGGGCAGGAGCAGACCGATCGCCAGGGAGTCCCGCCTCGGGTTCGAGTACTGGAAGGTGCTCGAGTGCACACACGACTACAATAACTCACGGTACTACGAGGGGGATTCCACCGAGCCGCGGACCTGGGACGGGTACGATGCGGAAGCCCAGACGCGGGATGCGATCGAGTACATCCGCAATCGCGATGGCGAGCGTCCGTTCTTCCTGGCGCTGTCGTGGGGACCGCCGCACGATCCGTACCAGACGGCGCCCGAACGTTTTCGCCGCATGTACGATCCGGACCAGATCAGACTGCGTCCGAACGTGCCGCCCGAGTCGGAGGGCTCCGCGCGCGAAGACCTCGCCGGATACTACGCTCATTGCACGGCGCTCGATGAGTACGTCGGGTGGCTGGTCGAAACTCTTGAGGAGCAGGGCATCAGCGACGACACGCTTCTGGTCCTTACTTCTGATCACGGAGATATGCTGGGATCGCATGGCGTGAACCGCAAACAGAAACCGTGGGACGAGTCGATTCGGGTTCCCTTTCTCGTTCGGTATCCGTCCTTGCTCGGTCAGGAAGGACGCGCGAGGGACGACCTCTTCATCGATTCGCCCGACATCATGCCGACCCTGCTGGGGCTGTGTGGCATTGACATACCTGCGACCGTGGAGGGAACCGACTTCTCAGTGGAACTGCGCGACGGTGCGTCTCCAGAGGATCCCTGTGCGGTCCTTGCCAGTTACCACCCGTTCGGTGAGTGGGCGAGGAGCAAACCCGGAGGAGTATACGGGTACACTGGAAGAGAGTTCCGCGGAGTGCGAACCCCAAGATACACGTACGTGGAGACACTCGAGGGCGCATGGCTGCTCTACGACAACCAGGTCGACCCTTACCAACTGACCAACCTGATCGAGCACCCGTCGTACCGCGATGCCCGGATCGGGTTGCGGCAGCTCCTCCATCAGAGACTCACTGAGCGTGGCGACTCGTTCGAGACCGGAGAGCACTATCTCCGCGAGTTCGGGCATTCGGTCGATGAGACCGGCACGATTCCGTACGAGCCGTGAGAAAGGTCCGCGTCGCCGAGCATCACATCGCCGAGCCTTACGCTACCATTTCACCAGCCGCGGATCGCCGCTCCCAACGCCTCGCTACACCTTGATCGCGTCATGCGGCACGAGACAGCGTTCGACATTGTCCACGTAGGCGCCCACGCCTTCGATCGTCCGGGCGCCGAGCAGGGTCGTGTCCGAGGGCTCGGCGAATACGACTTCGTCCACGGTCTCGAAGTCTGCAACGCGCAGTATCGCGTACCCGACCGGCCGCGTGAAGCGCTCGCCGGTGGCAGTCACGAAGCTTCGCGTGCGACGACGTTCGATGCCCGTGTCGTCAAGAACCTGCGCCGGCATCCACGTGTACTCGCTGCCGGTATCAACGAAGGCGCGCGCATTTCGGCCCTCGCGCTCCGGAATCCCGGGGTTAACGGCAACAACGTCTACGTGGAACATGCTCATGACCGGCGCGCCGCCCCTACCACGCGCACGCGACGAAGGACGGGTTGAGCAGGTCCTCCTTATTATACGCAAGCGGCTCGTCGGTGCGGCCGGCCCGCGGGTCTGCGCGGTAGATCTCGCCGCCGGCGGCGCGGATGATCGCGTGACCCGCGGCGGTGTCCCACTCGCTCGTGGGGGCGTAGCGCGGGTAGAGATCCGCGCGACCCTCTGCGAGATAGCAGAGCTTCAGCGAGCTACCGACGTTGATCGTTTGGACATCGTCGTAGTGAGCGCCGACGCGGGAGATGAAGGCCCTCGTCGCCTCGTTGAGGTGTGTGCGGCTCGCTATCACGGTGAGGCGACGATCGTCGCGCTCGCGCACGGCGATGGATTCTCCGAGCGACTGCGGATCGCCCCGGGGTACGACGTCGGCCCGGAACTCAGATAACGCTTCCGCAGACATGCGTCGAGCGAAGGCCGGTTCGTCGCTCGCGCCGGTGAGGCCGAACCAGGCGACACGGCGAACCGGCGCGTAGATCACGCCCAGGACCGGCTCGTGTCCCTGGATGAAGGCTATGTTGACGGTGAACTCACCGTTCCCCTTGATGAACTCCTTCGTCCCGTCCAGCGGATCGACGAGCCAGAACTCGGTCCACGAGCGGCGCTCGGCCCACGGAATATCGCGGCCCTCTTCGCTGAGGACGGGGACGCCCGGGGTGAGTCTACGGAGGCCCTCGTCAATAAGGTCGTGGCTCGTGCGGTCGGCCAGCGTGAGCGGACTCGCGTCGGCCTTGTGTTCGGTCTCCAGGTCTCCGGCCTCGTAGACGTCGAGGATCGCCTCTCCGGCGCTGACGGACAGATCGATCAGAGGGACGAGGAGACCGGTCAGGTCGGGCCCGCCGGTCACGAAGCGCCGGCCGTGTCGGTGTGGACTTCCGTCACCCCACCGCCTTCTGCAGAGCGTCGACCCGGTCGGTCCGTTCCCAGGTGAAGCCTTCCCGCCCGAAGTGGCCGTAGTTGCTCGTTTTCTGGTAGACCGGCTTCTTGAGGTCCAGGGTCTTGATGATCCCGCCCGGCGTAAGGTCAAACACCTCACCAACGGCCTTCTCGATCCGCTCCTCCGGAGCGGTGCCGGTCCCGAAGGTGTCGACGGTGATGCTGATGGGGAAAGGAACGCCGATCGCGTAGGCGAGCTCGATCTCGCACCGCTCGGCGAGTCCGGCAGCAACCAGGTTCTTTGCGACGTAACGCGCCATGTAGGCGGCGCTGCGGTCCACCTTGGATGGGTCCTTGCCGCTGAAGGCGCCCCCGCCGTGGCGGCCCATACCGCCGTACGTGTCGACGATGATCTTGCGGCCGGTCAGACCGCTGTCACCGTGTGGCCCGCCTATGACGAAACGGCCGGTCGGGTTGATGAAGTACTTCGTGTCCTTCGTCAGCAACCCGGTGTCCCCGAGCACGGGCTCGATGATCTGTGAGATGATCGTATTCTTGATGTCGTCGTAGCCTACCCCGTCGTCGTGCTGATGGCTGACAACAACCGTATCGATGTGGACCGGCTTGTGGTCTTCGTAGACGACCGTGACCTGACTCTTGCTGTCCGGCCGCAGCCAGGTGATCTGACCGTTCTTCCTGAGATCGGCGGCGTAGCGCAGGATCTGGTGCGCGTAGCTGATAGGCGCGGGCATGAGCTCCGGGGTCTCCGTGCAGGCGAACCCGAACATCATCCCCTGGTCACCGGCGCCCTGCTGGCCCTCGTAGAGTCCGGTTCCGCTGACACCCTGGTCGATGTCGGGGCTCTGGGAGTGGATGACGCTCATCACGGCCATGCTCTCCCAGTCGAGGCCGTAGTTGGGGTCGGTATAGCCCACCTTCTTCGCGACGCCCCGGGCAATCTCCTGGACGTCAATATACTCGCTCTTCGTCGTGATCTCACCGCCCACGAGCACCATGCCGGTGGTCGTGAAGGTCTCGCACGCGACATGGCTCTCGGGGTCGTTTCGCAGGCAGGCGTCGAGCACCGCATCGCTGATCTGATCGGCGAGTTTGTCCGGATGGCCCTCGCTCACGCTTTCAGAGGTAAACAGGTATCGGCCCTGGGGCATTGGTCACTCCTTGGAGACGGTCAGGATTGTTGGTGTGATCATCGTGAATTTGGGCGATTGGGGCAAGTGACCCGAAAAACGGTCCCGCCGATGCGGTGACGACAAGCGTCAGTCGACGAGCCGCTCTTCCCCATCGCAGACATGGAGATCGCGGTGCTCCTCCGTTCCGTCCGCATCGAGGATCACCTCCTCCTGTCGCGCCGGCGCAGACGTCTCCGGGCGTGACAGCGAGAGCACGATCCGCCCGCGTACGTCCTTCTCGCCAACGTCGAGCGAAGCCTGCCTGTCGCCTCCGGCTGACACACGGGCACGGATCACGCGGCCGTCGGCGAGCAGCGCGTCGAGGCCGGCTTCAGGCGTGAGGGAGTAGTCGAGGACGGACGGACGGGGATGCTTTGAGGCGACGAGGAGGTGGACTGCGGAGGTGCGCGCGCCGTCGTCCCACGAGAATGAGACGTCGGCGCTGGGGATCGCCTCATTATAATGAAGCGCGCACCACCCTTCGTATGGATCGTTGGAGCCGCAGACAATGTGGGGGCGGGCTCCACGCGAGCATCCGATGGTAAGGTTGGCGCCGTCTGTGTCCGCCGTCCGCAGGAGCGGCAGGTTCGGGTCCGTGATGATGTGACCGGCAGTGAAGCCCGGGGCGAGCTGCCAGTGCGCCGTGTACCGGTGCGACTCGCCTTCGGTCGTAAGCTCATCGAATACGACCCACACGTCGGGCTTGACCCACACGATCGTGCGGCGGTGTTCGCCGGGCAGCCGCCGTTCCTGGCCGCTCGGCGGGTGTGAGGTCGGCGTAGTGTACCCTTCCCGGTAGAAGCCCTCGACGAGACCGATTGTGGGTGAATCGTACCACCGGGCGCCAATGGGTTGATCGAGCTCGGACAGGTCGGCTGTGCCCTGAAGCGCGAGTCGGCCCTGGCTGAGCCCGTCGACGGTGACGGTGTTGTGCGAGGCCGACGAGAAGAAGTAGGTGTTGCGGCGGCGCGACTGCGCGTCATCCGCGTAGTTGAAGTTCCCCGAATCGCAGAGGAGTCGCCGGCCATATGCATAGAGGACGAGGGAATTGCAGTCTTCGTGCATGTGCCCGACCGCGAGCCTGCTCGCCTTGAACAAGAGGTAGGGATCTTCCGGGCCTATGCCGCTTCGCAGGACGTAGTACCCACCGTAGTCGAAGGCGGCGGAACCGGGGCCGTCGCCCTTGCCGGCGGCGATCGTGGCGACGTCGGAGAGACCGTAGAGCGAAGCCCACTCGGCGAGCATCGGCCGCACGTCGTCTCCGTGCGTCTTCGCGATAGACGGGAAGGTACCGGACGGAGTCGTCACGGCGGCGAGGAAGCGGCAGCGGCGCTCGACAATGTCGAGGAGAGCGGCGACGCGGGGTGTCGGGTCCCCCCGGTAGAGCCGCAGGAGCTCGTAGAACCGTTCCGGCAGGCCCGAATTGTAGTTGAACGACTGTTCCATGTCAGAGCCGTCGGCGAGCGCGGTCGTCTGCATGGAGGTCTCGAGGCGCTCGATCCCAACAAGATAGCAGGCGGGTGCGGTGTTGAACTCGCTGAGGACTATCCCCAGGGTTGTGAGCACGAGCGCCACGTGGAAGAACTGATTCGGGGTCCAGCGCCGCGGGTTGTTGAGCATCACGGTTGCGTGATCGCGCATGATCGAGGTAAGGAGGTTCGCGAGGAATGCGTCGGATATCCGCGGATCAT
>SLST01000437.1 GCA_007130265.1 Spirochaetales bacterium | reverse complement strand
GGCGAACGGGGGGGCTCCATATCTCTCGGTCAGCGGCAGCTCGTCGCACTCGCCCGGGTCCTGCTTCAGGACCCCGCGGTCTTCATCCTCGACGAGGCGACCGCGAGCGTCGATCCGGTCACCGAGGCGCAGATCCAGGAAGGGCTCGACACCGTCATGAGTGGTCGAACGGCGATCGTGATCGCGCACCGGCTCTCCACCGTACGTCGCGCCGACCGGATCGTCGTGCTCGAACACGGCCGGATCATTGAGGAGGGCACCCACGACGGCCTGCTCACCGCCGGCGGTCACTACGCAGACCTTTACAACACCTACTTTCGCCACCAGTCGATCGAGTACATCGAAGGCGCGGCCGTTGGCGAGGCGTGATCTCCGGCTACACCGCGGCCGTGAGGAATGTGTGCATCTCCGATAGATCCGAGGCGTCTGCCTCTTCGACCGTGCCGGAGAAGATGATCGAGCCATGGTGAAGGAAGAAGACACGGTCAGCGGTTCTCCTGACCCCTGCCATATCGTGCGAGATCACGATCATGCTCATACCCAGTTGCCGTTGCAGGCTACGCAGGAGCTCATCGAGTGCACGGGCAGTCAGCGGGTCGAGGCCGGACGACGGTTCATCGCAAAGGAGAAGCTGCGGGTCGAGCGCGAGTGCGCGGGCGAGGGCGGCGCGTTTGCGCATCCCTCCTGAGAGCTCATCCGGATGAGAATGAGCCGCGGACTCGAGTCCGACGAGGGCGAGCTTGGTCCGCACGATCGAGTCGATGATTGCTGCGGGCAGATCCGTATGCTGCTCAAGCGGAACACGCACGTTGTCGAACACCGACACCGAGTTCAGAAGCGCACCTTGTTGAAAGAGCACGCCCATCTTCCGCCGGACCGACTCCAACTCCCTTTCGTCCGCCTTCGCGAGATCCGTCCCAAGGACTTCCACACGTCCGCTCTGTGGCGGAAGCAGGCCGAGCACATGCCGCAGGAGCGTCGTCTTTCCCGACCCACTCGCCCCGAGTACGACCGAGATCTCCCCCTGAGCGAACGTCGCTTCGATTTCGCTCAGTACCTCGACTTCGCCGAATCGGGCGCTGAGTTGCTCGATGCGTGCCGCCGCCTTCCGCTCACCTTCCACTTGCTTGCTCATACGAGGTAGAACAGGCTGAACAGCGCGTCGAGCGCGATGACTGCGAAGATCGACCCCACGACCGCCTGCGTCGTCGAACGTCCCACTCCTTCGGATCCGCCGGTTGACCGCAGTCCGAAGTGACAGCCGGTGAACACAATCGCCGCCCCGAAGAAGAAGCTCTTCGAGATCCCGATGAAGAGGTCGATGAACCCCATCACGTCGCTCAATCGCGAGAGAAACGTCTCGGCCGCGAGTCCCACCGCAAACCAGGCCACGACCATTCCGCCTCCAATGCCGATCATGATCGACATTGCGGTGAGAAGGGGAATCGAGAGGAGCATGCCGGCGAGCATCGGGACCATCACGTAGCGAACCGGATCGAGCGCCATCACCGTCAGCGCGTCGAGCTCCTCGGTCACCTTCATCGTCGCGATCTGCGCAGCGATCGCCGATCCGCTCCTGCCGGCGATCACGATCGCCGTAATCATCGGACCCATCTCCCGGCTGACCGAGAGTGCAAGCAGGTCGACGACGAAGAGATCGGCGCCGAACTGCCGCAACTGCAGTACCGACTGGAGCACAACGATCACGCCGATGATCAGCGAGAGGAACCCGACAATGGGAACCGCAGACGATCCTATCGTCCGGCACCTGGCGGCTATTGCTCCCCGGCGTCGTGCCTCCCGGTCAAGCGGCGCGAGGACGGTCCAGAAGGTGATCGACGCCGCGAGCCGCACATACGCTCCGGCCGCCTCGCCCATCTCGATTAGTTTCCCGCCGAGTCGGGCGAGCCACGGCTCGCGGACGGCAGACCGTTCCGCAGGCGGGGGCGAACCGCCCATGAGCTCGAGCATTCCCTCCACCGCATCGTTTGCTGCGACGTACCGCGCCGCCGGCGTCTGGCTCCGGCGCAGGTGCTCGAGCATCGCCACCCCGGCGCTGTCGACACCTTCGAGTCCGGCGAGGTCGATGGTTGTGATCTGCTCCGACCGGAGCCGGCGAAACTGCCGGTACACCTCCGGGACGGTTGATCTATCGAGTACGCCTCGGATCTCCAGCTGGGAACCTCTGAGTTGCAGCATCATCTGAAGAGATAGTTCAGCCTCAGGAACAACCCGTGCTCCTGGATGACGAGCCGGTCCTCCGCCTCAGGCGCGTCTTCGAGTGAGAACCGGTAGAGCAGCGAGACGTTGTTGGCCAGAACGACATTGATCGCGTTCTCCCAGACAAACGAGACCACGCCGGCCTCCCGGAACGGAACGAAGACCTCCGCGGTCGACGTGATGGTTGTGTTCCAGGGCGGAGTCACCGTCGCAAACGCCGAAAACTCGAGCCCGATGTCCGTCACGCTCGCGCCTCGCTCGTACACGGAGTACACAGTACCCTCGAGAACCTCTTCGCCCGCCGGTTCATACGTCTGTAGCCGGACGGTCTGAGTGGCGCCAAGCCCGCCCCTGAGCCCGAGATCGAACCGGGGCATGCGAAGCGCCTGGACGCTGAGGCCCGCCCCCTCGCGGAGTGTCAGCGGCATGAGAGGCGGGGAGAGGCGAATCATGTCTGCATCTGTTTCCCGTTCGACCTCCGCCTCGCCGTGCCGTTTGACATAACTCGTCGGGTCGTCGAAGAGCAGTCGCTCGCCGATCAGCGTGGTGTCGGCATCAAGTCTCGTGTACAGACCGTAGACCGCCGTAAGCTCGTAGATAAGGGTGTTCCGAAGGCGAAAACGGTCCGACGTTACGCGTAGCGGTGCGCCGTCCGCCGCGCTAAGTCCGACCGCTAGGAGATTGCGCATTTCGTACCGGAGCGGGAAGATCTCATACGTCAGCTCGGTCTCGACCTCCGAGTCGAGTACGAGGAGAGTACTGAGCTCTCTCCGACCCTGTTGGTCGTCCAGGGCGAGCGAGAAGCTCGCGTTCACCGCGCTCGAGAGCGACAGCGCAGCGTCGGGGTCACCGCTGTCGTCCGCGTCGATGTTCCCGGCGCCGCGCAGCGCCGTAGCCGCACCGGCCTCGTCGAGCCCCACTACGACCGTGAGCTCCTCGCTGCGACCGGCTGCGAGCGTCACCGTCACGAAGTCCTCGAGCGTTCCAAAGGGGCGGCTGTTGAGCACGATCTTGTACCTGCCCGGGGCGAGGATCCACACGCGTCGTGCCGCAACGATCGTCTCCGAAGACGAGAGCAGTCCGCCGTAACTCTCACCGGTCTCTGCGTCATAGATGTCGTAGCGAAGCCGCACGGGCCTGCGGGTCGTGTCCACTATGTCGACCGTCAGCGCGGACCAGCTCGGCTCGACCACCGTGCGGCGACGAGACACGATCTCGACGTTGTCGAGGCTCATCTGGAGGTCCGCCGGACCCGAGCCCAGGTTGACCGCGTAGCGGCCGGCCGGCAGCGCGATCGGGACACCGAACAGCGCGGACCGTTCGTCGTCCCGATCGAGCGACCTGATGGTGTAGAAGGGCTGATTTTGGCTCGGCCCGAGCGACGGCAGCAGGAGTTCGCCCACGCCCTCGGTGCGGCCTTCGGCGACCGGCATCTCGATGTCGTCGGGCACGTCGGGGTCGTAGTCGTCTCGAATCAGGTCGCCGGTCGTCAGGTACGCAAGGGTCTTTGAGAGAAACGCGTCGATCTCAGCGAGCAGCAGCCGGTTCGCCTCAGCGACGAAGACTGAAACATCGTCGGCCTGGATCGCGGACTCTGATCGAACCTGATGCCGGACTACCTCGGTCTCGTCCGACATGCGGATGAGCGACAACTCGATCTCGAGCGTCGCAAGCCGGGTCCCGCCGAACACCACGTACTCGATTGACCCGATCGAGGAGCGAAGCTCGTAGTCGAACTCCTCCCGGGTGAACTCGCGGGTCGTCTGCTCAAACATGCGGTGCGCGCGAATGCGTCGCTGTACGAGGTTCGCGACGGTCTCAGAAAGGTCGATGCCCCACAGATGATCGGGGAGGTAGACGAACGAAGGGCCTATCCCACGAAGGACGATCTGTGGGCGGCTGTAGGCGCGGGCGATGCGCGTGTCGAGCACGTGAACGCTCGCGCTGAACGGTGTGTCCTGCCGCAACTCCGTGTGCTCACTGTCGTGCAGGTAGTCGAGCGTGTAGTACGAGGTGACCCGTGAAGGCCGGGTCACGCATCCCGACACCGCCACCAGCGTGAGCGCGGCGAGGACCACCGCGGCGGCGCGCTTCATCGGCGTTCCACCGGGATCACGAGGATCGAGGGGTCGGTGTCGATCTGGAAGGCGGCGTTGTTGAGGAGCCTCAGCGTGTCCTGGAGCAGGTCGATACTTCGGTCCACCGAGCTGCGGTTCCGGCGCACGATCAGGTCGACCTCGGAGACTATCCGTTCGCCCCGCAAGACCATCTGGCGGACCTGTTCGCCCACCCGCGCGAGCTCCGCGGCTCCGATCTCCGCCTCGAGTCCTTCGAGCACCCGCTGTGTGCCGTCCCGCGTCGCGGTGAAAAGCTCCTCGGCTTCCGCTGTGAACCGGTCGAGCGTCGCGAACACTTCCTCACTCCCTTCGCGAGTTGTGGCCATCAGCCCCTCGGCTTCAGACATGAACCGCGAAAGGCCGCCTGCGGCGGCATCGAGCTCGATCAGCACGCTCGCAACCCGTTCCTCGTTCGTCGCGAGGATTGAGTCGATCCGCGAGAGGATGTTGCCGACGCTGTCCTGATCCACCTGGGCGAGAACGCCGGACACGTCGACAAGCACCTGCTCCAACCCCACGAGTACGCTCTGAATCGTTTCAGTCACCTGTGCGAATGTCGAAGGCGAGGGGTCGATGAACGACCCCGGCGGCACTGTCTCGGCTGCGCGGGTACCTCCGGAGAGCTCGATCTGGGAAATCCCGGTAATCCCGACGGGAACGATCTGTGCCCTCACGTCGTCTTTGATCGGCGTGCCACGTTCAACCCGAATCGTTACGATGATGCTCTGAATGTCCTGCGGATCGATCTCTATTCGTTCGATCCTCCCGATCGCGATGCCCTGATAGATCACCGTACCGCCGGACTGAAGCCCGGCGACCGAAGCGTCGGTGTAACGGATGTAGTACTGGTCGTACTGTCGCCAAAGCGTATCTCCGGCCACGACAAGCGCGAACCCGGCGAAGGCGCCGATCACGATGAGGAAGAATAGCGCCAAGCGTATCTTCTGTCCTCGTGTTGCCATGCTCGAAAGAGTATACCGGGATATTCGGCTCGTGTCAGTTTGACGGGCGAAAGAGCTATGACGGTCGGTCGTTCCGCCGGCTACGAAGCGCCCAGGTTGTCGCTCCGGTCCACGAGCCCGTCAAGGTCAAGAATGGACACGAGCGCGCAGTGCTCTTCGCCCTGGGGCAGCGGTGCTGAGGACACGATCAGCCGCTTCATCTGTCGCCGGCCCTCTACAGACGCATCGACCGTGACCGGTACGTCCTCGTACTCCGTTCCGCTCTCGAGCGTCGCGGCTACGAGCGCGCGCAGCCCGCATTCGTTGCACTCCGGGAAGCGGCCGCAGGCCTGTGCGTCTCCCGCGGCACGAACGCACTCCACGGCCCTGCCGAGCGTCGTGTTCGCGGCCTCCTCGCCCGTCAGCCCGGCGTGCTCGCGCGCGCGCCTGTTCGCCTTCACGACCCGCGCCGCGCCGTCCACGACGAGCATCACAACCGGCGCGTGGTCGTAGATCGCCTCGACCTCGGCTTGCCGCTGCCGGGCGAGCTGATGCGCGTCGAACAAATCGATCGCCATCTCCATGGAGAGTCGCAGGATGAGCTCGTCGCCGTGCTTCAGCACATAGCCGTACCGCGTCACCTCGCGCACGCGATTGACGTATTCCGGCTCCGTGTAGCCTGTCAGGAAGACGATCGGCAGCTCGTGGCGTTCGAGTATCCGTCGTGCCGCCTCGACCCCGTCGATTCCGTCGCCCAGGTCGATGTCCATGAGGATGAGGCGAAAGGGATCGTCGCCCTTTTGCTCTCGCTCTACGAGATCCACGGCCTCCTCTCCGGAGAGTACGATTTCAGTCTCATAGCCTTCGCGCGCAAGCCGGATAGACGTCGCGAGCGCGACGATCGACTGGTCTTCCACGAGGAGCACTCTGAGGCGATCAGTCGTTTGCATGGCTTCGTGCTGCTGAATGGGGTCCTCGTGACAGGCGTGCGCGCCGACGCTTCATCGCGTCCGCGACTCGCTCCATGTTCGAGTCTGATGCAGTGAGCGGCAGATGTCAATGACAGTCTTCCGCGGGATCTTCCCAGGTCGGTTCGACGATGTGCTCGAGCGACGGCGTCGCGAACTCCGGTACGACCCGAAGTATCGCGTCGGCATCGATGACCTGGACCTTGAAGAGCGAGTGGAGTAAGTCCGCCACGACGACCGAGGCGAGCCTGCGGCGTCTTCCTGGCAGATCAAGGCTGATATCGAGGATGAGGACGATAGAGTTGAGCATACAAGTATCAATTGCCAGGAATCAAAGCAGGGGATTCACCTCATCGACTCGGCGGGTCGGGTGGCCGGGCTGCCGTGTCACGGAAAGAGCGTGGTCAGTCGTGACGCCGGGACCCACTCGTGCTCCGCGAAGTAGCTCGGGCCGGTCGGTTCGTCGGTGAGCACGGCCCGGACGATCTCCATGATCCGAGGCCCGTACTGCTCAGGGTGATACGTGACCGATCCGATCAGCCGCGTGTCCGGCCGTCGCAGCTCCTTGCGAACCTCGGACGAGAGGTTCTGTCCCACCACCGCAAAACGCTCACGATCGTCGCGACGCTGAACCACCGTGTAGGCAGCAACCGTCGCGACGAGGTTGAACCCGAAAACGAGCACGTGCGTCTCCGGGTCGACGGCGCCGAGCTCCTGCTCGAGGAGCGTCCTTGCCGCGCCGAGCTCGTTGACGCTCGTGACCCGTCGTATGCGGTCTTCGTGCATGCCCAGGCGCTTGTGGAGCGAGTCCTCGATTCCCTGGAGCCGGCTGATCACCGCCTCGTTGTGGTCCTCCATGTCCACGAGAATCGCGGAAGGCTTCACTTCAGGCCACTCGTGCAGCACGAACTCGGTCGCCTTCTCGCCCGCGACGACGCCCGCCTTGTAGTTGTTCACGCCGTAGTAGATCGAACCGGGAATCGGCACATCCACGCCGATGAGCGTGATCCCGGAGTGCGAGAGCTTCTCCGAGGCCATGGGTCCCACGTCCTTCAGCGGAGAGTACTCGATGACGATTCGTGCCTCGTGGCTGATGAACGTGTCGATGTTCCTGAGGAACGACTCGCGATCGCCCTGGGTCTCGGCCACGATCAGCTCGATGCCGCCTGCCGCCCTGGCAGCGTCTTCGATGCTCTCGCGTATCGTCTGGCGGTATTCCAGATCGGCCCCGACGAGTGAGAAACCGACCACCGCCCTGCGGTTGAACGGTCCGGCGAGCGTGAAGTCATCACCAACGACGATGATCGGACGGGAGTCCAGGTCCATCTCCTTGATGACAGGCAGTGCGGCATCGTCGACGACTATCTCGCTCAGCTGAGGTTCGAGCTCCTGCAGTGGAACCATGTGAAGATCGGTTTTTCCCACCCCGTCGGTCCTGACGTGCAGGTGCACCTGTTCAGCCATGCGACCGGCCACTCGAATCAGCTCCAGCGCTCTGCGGTTGGGTACATAGGCGCCGCCATCGTGGTCTAGTGCCGAGACCTCGCAGAACGCCGCGCCAACGCGATAGCGTTCCGGCAGCAGATCCCCCAGGTCGATCGCGATACTCAGATCCCTCCGCTGCACCTCGCCCGGCATCATCGTTATCTCACCCGGATGATCTCGCCACGCGAGCGTGGCGGCCACGCGGATGCTGGTCGTCAGCACGTTGAGCTCGTGATTCGGGGAGAGGTGGCGGGCCACGTAATGCGAGGCCTCCGAATCGTCCAGGAAGATGCGGTCGAGGAGCGTCACCCGGCTGAGAATGCGCTCGCCGATGTTACGTGCCCAGCGCGAAAAGGTGCTGGGAATCAGGAGCAGGGAGTCCCGGCGCTGCCGCGCGAGCAGCTCGATTCGGCCGTACGAGCGGCGGATATTGCCCATGTTCTCGAGGGCGACCAGATCGTTTCGCACCGTACCCAGAGAGACGTCGAACTCCTCGGCAAGGTCCTGGGTGGTGAGCTCCGGTTTCTCCCCGAGCATGCGCAGGATGGCCTGCTGCCGTGAGCTCTTCTCCTCCGCAGTTGCCACTATCCGGCTCCTTTCCGTTCCATCCCGTCGCGATCGGCATCGTGGGCGATGCGCCGCAGCCGCTCGAGCGAGTTCGCATACGAGGGATCGCCTTCTACGGAGCTCAACTCGTGCGGGTCCCGGTCGAGATCGTAGAGCAGGCACCGCTCATCGGGATCGTCTCTATCGAAGACCCCCTTGAGGTTCGACTCGCGTACCATCACCAGCCGGTGATCGTGCCCGAGGAGCGCCGGGTTGAGCATCCCCTGGCTGACTACCGGTCCGGGGACCGGATCCCTCCTGCCGCGAGCCACATCGCCGAAATCTAACGCGCTCCACCTCTGGGGGCAAGTCAACCCGGCGAGAACCCCTGCCGTCGGCAGGAGCGACATCACGCTGACCGGCGCGTCGATCACCCGAGGTACCACGTCGGCCCCGGTGAGGAAGAACGGCACATTCACCGACTCGCGGAAGAAGCTCTGCTTCTGGACCAGCCCGTGCTCGCCAAGGTGGGTGCCGTGGTCGGAGGTGTAGACCAGCACGCTTTCCTCGAGCAGGCCGGTCTCCCGGAGAAACGAGACGAAGCGGCCGATCATCGCGTCGAGGAAGGCACACTGCGCGTAGTAGT
>SLST01000579.1 GCA_007130265.1 Spirochaetales bacterium | reverse complement strand
GGGCGGCACCATCTCCTCCGGGTTCTGCACGACCTGAAGGAGCGGCACGAAAAGGTAGCTTGCGAGTCGACCGATGCCGAATCCCGCCATCACTGCGGCGCCTGAGATGAACAGCTGCTCGAGACCGAGCATCGTGACGATGCCCGCCTTACTCATCCCCATCGCACGGAACAACCCGAACTGGAGCGTACGCTCGCGTATAGAGAAGATCCAGTACAGGAGGAAACCGACGAAACAGACGCCGAGGCTCACGAGAAAGCCCAGCGACAGCGTGCCGTTGGTGCCCTGCAACATCGGGTCGTTGCGTTCGCGGATGATCTCCTGACGTGCATCGATGAAGCGCACGGGGTTGATGCGGTTGTCGGAGATCGACTGGTAGAACGCCGCGGTCTCGGTCTCGGGCTCGAGCTTGAGCCACACCTCGTACGGCTCGAGCGCCGTCGTCGCCTGCAGGTAGTTCAGGTTGACCACGACGAGATGACGCTGCCCGGTCCCGAACCGCACGGTGAACGGGTTGTAGCCCGGCCAGTAGTCGACCATCCCGTAGACATAATAGAGTGTAGACGGCTGGTCGCGCCAGGTAACGTAGATTGGATCACCGAGCTCGAGTCCGGCTTCCTCCGCGAGCGATCGTGAGACGAGCGCCGCAGCCGGGCTCTCCGAGAGCAGGTTCAGATAGTTGTACCAGTGTGAGGGGAGCAGGTCGCGCCGGAACCAGGCGACCGACGCGAACTCGGTCGGGTTGATGCCGAACAGCGCGGCCCCGCGAAAGGTATCTCCGGCGAGCTTGCGCCCGCTTGCGTTCGGCTCGTAGAAAACGGGAGTCGCCTGAACGACATTCGAAAGCTCCTCGAACCGCCTGAAGACCGGCTCGACGAAGCGCCCGGAATCACCGCCGCCCGCGCTACCGCCGCCACCGCCTCCCGCCGGCGGGCCAAAGGGATCCTGGTCGGAGATCGTCTCTCCGGAGGCCGCGACGCGCTGCCACTCCTCGCGTATCACGATATCAGACCCGGCATTGTAGTAGATCCGTTCTTCGACGTTCTGGTTGATCGTGCGAGCGGCGTCCGCGTTGTAGACCCCGATCGAGATGCTGAGGATCAGGAAGAGCATGAGAAACTGGTCCTTTCCGGCTCCTCGTCCCACCTGGATCAGCGAGGCGAAAACCGCCGGAGACCAGCGTCGTGCGCCGACTCGAAAGAGGAACCTGACGAGCAGCGGGTAGACTCGCAGGAAGAGCAACCCGAGGCCTATCACGAACATGGTGGACACGAAGAGGAGCACCGGATCGAGCGCCATTTCAGTCGCTTCGAGCCCGGCGAGCTGCACGATGTCGGTGTGCACGCGGTACCGGTAGAGCCCGTACGCGGAGACGCCGAGGAGAATGACATCGAGAAAGAGCGTGCTCCAGAGCGGCCGTTTTCGTCCCCGGGCAAGCCGTTGCTTGTGGTGGACGATTGTCGTTCTCGATGCCTGGAGCGCCGGAATCAGAATCGTCAGGAGCGCTACTCCAGATGCGGCGAATGCGTACGCGTACGTACGCGGAGTGATCTCGAGCCGCAGAGCGCGGCGTTGGACGAACTCGAGAAACCCGCTGGACGCCCCGAGGATCTGACAGATCAGCAACCCGAGAAAGGGACCGACGACGACGCCGGCGATACTGAGGAAGAGACCGAGAACCACGTAGGTGGCGAACACCTGCCCCACCTGGGCCCCGCGGCTCTTCATGAGCGCGATCTCGTTCCGCTCGTGATCTATGAGTATCTGCGAGACCATGAAGAGGTAGAAGGCGAGCATCAGCAGGAGAGGCACCTGTAGCACCCACAGCGTCATGGTGAGCGCGCGCTGACGCACCATATAGTCTTCCAGAATCCGCAGGACCGGGAGCCGCACCGTCAGCCCGACGCGGCGCGCGAGCTGAGTATACTGGTTGACGAAAGCGACCATGGGCGCCGCATCCTCGCTCGTGAGCGACTGGTAATCATAGGTGTACGCCCACGATATCTCGAGGTTCCGCGTTGGATTGTCGGTGGCGATGACGCGACGGAAATCGTCCTGACGCAGAATGAGCATGTTGCTGAGTCGACGTAGCGAGAAGGTCCAGTAGACGTCGTTGTGATCCGCAGCCTCCACGACCCCGGCGACACGGACCCGGAACGGCAACAGATGGTCGCCCCGCTGCGCGTAGAGGTCGTACGTCTTCCCGTAGGCGAGTCGGCCGGCCACCGCGGTCTCCTGCGTGATCACCGCATCGACCACGGGAGTCGACTCGGAGAGGTTCCCATCGGGTATGCCGGAGGGTATGTCTCCGACGACCGGACGCACCCGATCGAGGAACCCGCCGACGGTGACCATCGAGGTCGATATGAGATCTTCGTCCGGACGATCGAGATCACGCAACCGGAGGAAGTTCTGCTGTATCCGCGAGGACTCAGTCTGAATGGGTACGACGATCCCGCGGCGCACCTCAGCATCTACCGCGGCGGCGAGCTCATCGTAGGCATCGAGCGGAGCGACGATCTCGGGGTCGACGACGAGGTACCCGCTGAGCTCGACCGTCCCCGGGTACGCACCGGTACGCTCCTGGTACTGCTGCAGATCACGCAGGAGCAGCCGGGTCAGTATTCCGCGACTGTAGATGGGAATCGTGGTGACCATGGCGACCGCCAGGATCACGCCGACGAGCAGGCTGCCGACCATCCACTTGTTGGCAGCCATCTTGCGGAGGACAAAGAGCAGCACGGTTACCTCAACACCACTTCTTCGCCTTCTTCGAGACCCCGCACGATCTCGACCTCGGTGGCCGTCTCGAGCCCCACCTCTACGTCGCGCTCGACCCGGACCCCGTCAGCGAGCACGTGCACGTATCGTCGCGTGGCGTAGCGCTGCACCGCCCGACTCGGCAGCACGAGAACGTCGTTGCGTTCGGCGAGCAGGAGCTCCGCCGTCGCGCTCATACCTATTCGCAGCTCAGGAATCTGCTGGTTCACCCGAATTCTCACGGTGTCTCGGTACTGCTCGATCTGCTCGAACGGGACGCTTCGCGGCGTGAGTACAACGGTACCTCGGTACTCGTCATCGCGCACGATGATGAGACAGTCCATCCCGATCTCGAACTTGTTTGCATCCCTCCCCTGGTACTCGAATATGAGATCCGCGGGGTCCGCTATCCGCAGGATGTCAAGAAAGGTCGGCACGTTCTCTCCCTCGCGAGCCTGACGGTTGATCCAGGTCACCACGCCGTCGATCGGAGCGTAGAGCCGCGTCGCGTCGAGTTGATCGAGCAGCCGCTGGAGCCTCACCTGGGAAGCCTCCACGTCGACCCGAGCCATCTGCACGGCGATGGGGTTGCCGCCCTCCTCGATCCGCTGCACCGAGAGCTCTGCCTTTCGAACGGCGATCCGCTGCTCGGCAACGCGCTGGCGCAGACTGCGAATCTTCTCACCGGCACCACCGGTGACCTCGGCTAGTTCGAGCTCCCGCTCGAGCTCCGCTTCGAGCTCCTCCAACCGCAGCAGCGCCAGATCACGATCTGCCTTCGCAAACTCGAGAGTGAAGCGGTCGTCGGCCTGTTCCTGCGCCCGATTGAGAGCGAGCTGCGCGCGCTCCAGGTTGAGCTCCGCCTGCACGATATCCGCTTCGAGCTCCTCGGTGTAGAGCTCGGCGAGCAGCTGGCCCGCTTCGACGGTGTCGCCAATCGTCACGTGTATCGCCCGCAGACGACCGCCGCGTCGCTCGAAGAAGACGTCGGACTGAGAGGCGGAGACGAAGCTCCCAAAGGCCCGAATCGTATCCTTGAGATCTCCGCGCGCAACCGCGTGAGTGCGATAGGTGATCTGCGGCGGCTCGGCAAGCGGCGGCGCAAGGATCTCCTCCTCTCGCGGCAGCAGAAAGCACGACGAGAATGCGAGGGGCGCCAGAACGACGACCGCACGCGCTAAGCGGCTGACACAACGACGAATGAGCATTGCAGTACCTGTATCCTGAGTAGTCTTCAGCACGGAAATCACGGCGGGCCAGTTGCGACCCGCCTCATGTATCCTACCTACTTTTCCATGCTTTGGTCAAATGCCACGGTGGAAGCGCCAAAGTTCACCTTCTTCACGAACTCCAGCGCCTCCTGAGCTCCAAACTCACGGTCCATGCCGTTGTCCTCCCACTCGATCGAGAGCGGACCCATGTAGCCGGCGGCGTTCACCTCCCGGATGATCGCGTCGAAGTCTATACTGCCGTGCCCGAGAGAGACGAAGTTCCATCCGCGCCGCAGGTCGCCGAACGGCAGGTGAGATCCGAGGATGCTCGCGCGGCCGTCAAGAGTGACTTTCGAGTCCTTCATATGGACGTGGTAGATGCGATCGGCGAGATCCCGGTAGAAGAGCTCGGGCTTGATACCCTGCCAGATGAGGTGCGACGGGTCGAAATTGACTCCGAGCGTCCCGCGGTTGTCGAACTCTTTGAGCAATCGCTGCATCGTGTAGAGATCGTAGGCGATCTCGCCGGGATGAACCTCGAGGGCAAACCGGACTCCATGTGCATCGAAGGCGTCAAAGATCGGGCCCCAGAGCTCGACGATTCTACCGTACCCGTCGGCCACCTGCTGTTCGGTCGTGGGCGGAAAACTGTACCACCACGCCCAGATGGGCGAGCCCATGAACCCGGTGACGACGTCAATACCGAGCGCCCTCGCTCCCGCGGCGGTCGCGATCATCTCGTCAATCGCCCACTTGCGGATCTCATCCGGCTTGCCGGCGAGACGCTCGGGCGCAAAGGCGTCGTTGCGCGGGTCCGGACTGTCGCCCACGAGCTGACCGACGATGTGCGACCCGATCGACCAGCAGCCGAGATTGTTCGCCGTCAGCGTCTCCCTGTGCTGATCGACATACGAGGAGTCCTTCGCCGCCCGGTGGACGTCGAAGTGGTCACCCCAGGTGCAGAGCTCGAGCCCGTCGAACCCCCATGATCCTGCCTTCTTGCAGATCTCGGTGAACGAAAGATCCGCCCACTGCCCGGTGAATAGCGTTACTGGCCTTGCCATATTTCCTCCTAAAAGTTTACCCACGCGCTCTTGTTCGCCGCGCTCTCGACTACTCGGGTGACGAAACGAACGCCCTGGATTCCGTCGTTCACGGTCGGGAAGTCGCGATCGGCATCGCTCAGCGGCTCCCCGGCGAGTCGCTTCCGCAGCGCTCCGGTGAAGGTCCGGTAGATATTGGCAAACGCCTCGAAGTAGCCTTCCGGATGACCGGCCGGAACCCGCACGAGCGACTGACCCCTTTCGCCGAGATCGTCTCTGCCCCTGCTGAGGATCTGGGCCGGCGCGTCGATCGGCGTGTACTTCAGGTAGTTGGGATCCTCCTGGAAGAACTCGATCGCCCCTTTCTCACCGAAGACCCGAATACGCAGGGCGTTGTCGGTGCCGATCGCGACCTGACTGCTCCAGTAGAGGCCGGTCGCGCCTCCGGCATAATTGACCATGATCGTCGCATTATCGTCGAGCTTCCGGCCCTCGACGAACGAGTCCAGGCGCGCCGAAAGCGAGGCGATCTCGAGTCCCGTGACGTAACTCACCATGTTCTCGATGTGAGTACCGATGTCGCCCACGCAGTTGGACTTGCCGGACTGGGAGGGATCGGTGCGCCAGCTCGCCTGCCGGTTACCCTCCTCGTTCTCCGCCTTCGTGGCGAGCCATTCCTGAGGGTACTCGGCGTTGACGAACCTGATTTTGCCGAGGGCCCCTGAGCGCACCAGCTCCCGAGCCTTCTTCACGGCCGGATACCCGGTGTAGGTGTAGGTCACCGCGAACAGGAGGTCGCGTTCGGACACGATCGAGCCGAGCTTCTCCGCATCGCCGAGCTCCGTTGTCAGCGGCTTGTCGCAGACCACGTGGATGCCCGCGTCGAGAAAGGCTTCCGCGATAGCGAAATGCGAGACATTCGGGGTCACGATGACCGCGAAATCGATCCCGTCTTCGCGCGCGGCCTCCTCCTTCGCCATCTCGCCGTAGTCGCGGTAGACACGCGACTCGTCGAGGAACAGTTCTTGCCCGGTCTGCAGACTGGCCTCACGGTCGCGCGAGAAGACGCCGGCCACGAGCCTGGTGTCGAGGTCGAGTGCGATCGCCCGTCGGTGGACGTCTCCTATGAAGGCGCCCGGCCCGCCGCCGATCATACCGTAGGAGAGTGGACGTTTCGCCTTTTCTGACATGTGCGCTCCTTTGCTGGTTTTCCCATAGTGTAAACGGCTTCCGTCGATCCCGCAATCACGGGTGACAGGTACGCGATCTTCGTTTACAAAGGAAGGAGGAGTGAGCGGTGACTACCTCGGAATTCGAAACGGTGAGTCTGCGTAAGGAAGTGCTGAGCCGGCTCGGTGTCTTCTACGTCGACATGCTGAGCGGCAGCGGATTCGTCGATTCGCGATGGATGCACCTCGGGTTCAGCTTCGACGACATGAAGAACAACCGGTGGCTCGATCGCGTGCACCCGTCGGATCGCGACCACGCGCGGACGGCGCTGCTCAGGCACCTTCGCGGCGAGGCGCCCGCTTTCAAGTGTGAGTTTCGCGTCGAAGACGGCACCGGCGGTTACCGCTGGTTCATCTCAGCGGGCGCGGTGGAGCGACGAGAGCGTAACGGCACCCCGCTGACCTTCGTAGGTCACAACGAAGACGTGACGAGTCTCCACAGCCTGCGCGAAGAGCTTCAGACCGCTCATCGGCTCGCAGAGGATCGCGCCACCGAGGCGGAAGCGCTGCGCGCGGCAGGTGCGGTGGTCGTCGCGAGTCTCGATGCGCCGACCGCGGTGCGGTCGGTCATCCAACAGCTCGAACTGCTCGTGCCGCTCGACTCGGCGATGGTCTGCGAACTCGAGAGCCGGGAACTACGTTTCGTGGGAGGAGCCTCCGACGTGACCGAGGAGAGCTTCCGGGAATTTGCGCGCAGACGACTGAAGACCCTTCTGAAGGTGGTCAAGTCGCGGCTTCCGGAACCGGCAGAGGAACCGGACCAACCGCCCCGGCACAAACTCTTCGTGCCGCTCGTCGCGCGAGGGGTAACCGTAGGCGTACTCGCGTTGGCGCGGGAGTCCACCGCTTTCGGGCCGGAGGACGTACGGGTCGCGATGACGATGGCCGACTACCTTTCGCTCGCCTTGTCGAACGCGCGCCTCTACAGTCGCATGCAGCAGAGGGCCGAGATCGATCAGTTGAGTGGCGTCCTGACGAGGCGCGCGTTCATGGAGTCGGGCGAGCAGGTCATGGACCACGCCTTTCACTCAGGCAAGCCCCTGTGTTGCCTGATCCTCGATCTGGATCACTTCAAGTCGATCAACGACACCTACGGGCACTCGGTCGGTGACCAGGTGATCCGTACACTCGGGGCGATCATGCGCGACAGCTTGCGCTCGACCGACATGATCGGTCGTTTCGGGGGCGAAGAGTTCTGCGCGCTGCTCACCGAGACCGATCCGGGAGAGGGACACGAAGTGACCGAACGGCTGCGCCTCGCGATCGCGGCAACGGACTTCTCCGGCGTCGAACGGGCAGTCACGGCAAGTATCGGCATCGCTTCGCTGACCAACGCGTCCAACGACGGAACCCCGGCCGAGCGACTGTCGATCGAGCAGATCATCAAGCGGGCAGACGTCGCGCTCTACTATGCGAAGGAGAACGGGCGGGACCGCGCGGTGTCCTACGACACGATGGACGCGGCGGACCGTGCGGCAGGCGCTCAGGACCCCTCGGGCCGGACAACCTAGTGTAGTGTCTTTTAAATAGGTTGTAATAACGATTCTTCTGTGCTATTGTTGGATATGGCACGACCCATATCGATTATCGAGATTACCGAAGAAGAACGAACCGAGCTGCAGCGCAGAGTTAAGGCACATACAACCGCACAACGCGATAGTCTGCGTGCGGCGATCATCCTGAAGCGGGCAGCCGGCATGAAGCAGGTGGATGTCGCCGCAGAACTGGACGTCAGCGTGGCGTGCGTCAACAAGTGGTCCCAGCGGTTCGAGCGCGAGGGCATCGAGGGGCTGAATGACCGAAGACGAAGTGGGCGGCCCAATGAGATACCGGTGGAGATCGTAGAGCGAGTGATCACGGAAGCCACGCGACCGGTGAAGCCGAAGAGCCGGTGGTCGGTGCGCAGCATGGCCGCCAATGTGGGAATCTCTCCGGATAGCGTGCACCGCATCTGGCGGGAGAATGATCTGAAACCGCATCTGCACCGGACATTCAAAGTGTCGACCGACAAAGACTTCGAGCTCAAGTTCTGGGACGTCATCGGACTGTATTTGAACCCACCAGAACGCGCCTTGGTCTTGTGTTGCGACGAGAAGAGCCAGTGTCAGGCACTGGAGCGCACCCAGCCGGGTTTGCCGCTGGGGGTCGGACACATCGCCACGAGCACCCACGACTACCGGCGTCACGGTACGATCACGCTATTCGCCGCGCTGAACTATCTGGACGGGAAGTTGATCTCCCGCACCGAAGAGCGGCACACCCACGTGGAATGGCTTCGGTTCCTCAAACAGATTGACCGAGAAACGCCGAAGGAGCTTGAGGTGCACCTCATCCTCGACAACTACGCGACCCACAAGCACGAGGCGGTACTCAAGTGGCTGCAACGCCGTCCGCGATTCAAGCTGCACTTCACGCCGACCAGCAGCTCCTGGATGAACCTGGTTGAGCGGTTCTTCGGCGAGCTAACCTCGGAGGTAATTCGCGACGGGAGTTTTACCGCGGTCAGGCAGTTGGCCCGTGACATTGCGGACTACATCTCGCAGCGCAACCTGAATCCGAAGCCCTACGTGTGGAACGCCAAAGGCGAGGAGATTTTGCGCAAGATCGAGTCGGCTCGAGAAGCATTGGCTCAGGCTCAGACCAAACAGGGATAATTCATGTTACTTGACGGACGGAACACTAG
>SLST01000192.1 GCA_007130265.1 Spirochaetales bacterium | reverse complement strand
CGCTCGCGCGCGCGCTCGGCGAAACGATGGCGGTCGCGATGCTGATCGGCAATCGCAACCGGATGCCGTTTACGCTCTTCGGACCCGCGGCGACGATGCCGTCTCTCATCATCAACGAGTTCCGCGAGGCGGTCGAACCCCTTCACTACTCGAGCATCATGGCCGTCGGACTCTACCTCTTCTTCGTTACCATCGCAATCAACCTGCTCGCGAGCTTCATCCAGCGGAGGCTCAGCATCGCAAAGGGAGGCGTATGACACTCAGGGCCCGCTACGCGCGCGATGCCGTCGTTCAGATCGGCGTCGTGCTGATGACGCTGATCGTCGTCGTACCGCTGTTCATCATCATCGCTTACGTGGTAGTCAACGGCATTACTGCGCTGAACCTGGACTTCTTCACGCAGGAACTTGGAAGTCCTGCGCGGGCGATGCAGGGCCGACCGGCCGGGTTGCGGCACTCGATCATCGGGACGATCGTGATAGACCTCGTCGCTCTCGCGATGGCGCTTCCTTTCGGCATCGCGACGGGAATCATGATGTCGGAGTATCCTGAGCATCCCTTCGCGCCGGTGTCACGGCTGATGGTCAGCACTCTGAACGGGATGCCCGCGGTCCTGATGGGTCTGCTCGCGTACGCGCTGGTGGTCAAGAATACCGGAGGATTCTCTGCGATCGCAGGATCGGTGGCGCTTGCCTTCGTGATGATCCCCATCATCTCGCGTACCACTGAGAGCGTGCTGCGCGTCACGCCGTGGAGCCTGCGCGAGGCGGGTCTGAGCCTGGGGCTTCCGCGCTGGCGCGTGACGGTTTCGCTCGTGCTCCCCGCCGCGCGCGCGGGCGTTGTGACAGGCGTGCTGATCGCGTTCGCTCGCGCCGCCGGCGAAGCAGCCCCGCTGCTCCTGACGTCGTTCGGGAACAACTACTTCAGCATGGATCTGAGTCAACCGATGGACAGCCTCCCGCAGCGGCTCTACAGCCTCGCAATCAGTCCCTACCGCCAGTGGCATACCATGGGATGGGGCGGGGCGATCATCCTGCTGCTCTTCGTCATGCTCACGTTCTACGCCGGGCGGGTTGCAGTCAAGAAGATGGAAGAGCGAGCGCTCGGGGTGAGTGCGATGCGGCGCGTCGCACGGAGAAAGCCAAAGGGAGATGCGACGCAATGAGCGATTCGAAGGCGAACGGCATGGTACGGATGGAGACGAAGGATCTCTCGGTCCGCTACGGCGCGGCGACATTCGGCATCCAGAATGTCAGCATGCCGGTCTACACGAACAAGATTACTGCACTGATCGGGCCGTCCGGCTGCGGCAAGTCGACCTTTCTTCGCGCGCTGAACCGCATGCACGAACTGAGCAGCGACATCGAGATCACCGGGCAGGCGCTGCTCGACGGCGAGAACATCTACGCGCCGCGGGTCGACGCCGTCGTGGTCCGGCGCAAGATCGGGATGGTCTTCCAGAAGCCGACGCCCTTTCCGACGAAATCGATCTACGACAACGTTGCGGCGGGGCTGCGCCTTGTGGGGATTCGCAAGCGACAGGTGCTCGATGACGCTGTGGAGAAGGCGCTCACCGATGCTGCGCTCTGGGACGAGGTCAAGGATCGACTGAAGAGCCCAGGCGGAAGCCTCTCCGGCGGTCAGCAACAACGCCTCTGCATCGCGCGCGCACTCGCGGTCGAACCGGAAGTCCTGTTGATGGACGAGCCGACGAGCTCGCTCGACCCGAATTCGACCGCGCGCGTAGAGTCGCTGATCAGAGACCTGAAGGAAAAGGTCACGATCATCATCGTCACGCACAACATGCAGCAGGCCCAGCGCGTCAGCGATTACACGGCTTTCTTCTTCGTCGGGGAGCTCATCGAGCTTGCGCCCACGAGCGAGATCTTCGATTCGCCGCGCGAGGAACGGACCCAGGAGTACCTCGCCGGTGCCTTCAGCTGACCGCTGCGCGAGCAGCGGACCGCCGGGAAACCGCAGCATGGGAGCGACCTTCAGCACTCGCGAGATAGAGGCTTCGCTGCGCGAGTTCAGCCGGCGGTTCGCCGAGATCAACGACACGCTCGCGATGCGGCGCGAAGCCTTTACCGAGAGCATGGTCGATCAGATAATCGAGGGGTATGAGTTTCTCAACTCGCTCCTAGTGAAAGGAATGGACCTGTTCACGCCCGCCGGCCTGAACGCGCTGCTGGAGATGAATCATCTCGTACTCTGCGGTTCGGACAGGAAGACCAGGACGCAGTACTACGAGCATCTGAACGAGACCCGTAAGAGCTTCCTCAAAAAGATCAGACCCATCAAGGAGTGGGTGCTCGCGCGCAAGGAGTCCGAAGATCCTTTCCGCCTGGCGACTGGATTCTACACACAGGTGCTGAGCCATCCGCAGCTCTTCCTCGAGGGCAATCACCGGACTGGTAACATCCTGCTCAACTATCTGCTTGTCAGCAGCGGTCAGCCGCCCTACGTCGTGTCCGTCGACACTGCGCGCGCCTATCTCGACCTCTCCGGCGAGATCAAGTTCACCGCCAAGGACAAGTCTCTCAATTCGATCCGAATGGCGGGGCACAGGAAGCGGTTCTCGCAGTTCTTGCAGGAGAGCGTCGATCCCGTCTACCTTGGCAGGTAAGTCATGACATCCGCGTTGACTGGCATTCGGATCCTCGGTTCGCTGACGCTGATCAGCGTGGGAATCGATCTCGCATCCGAGTCGATCACGCGCCGTCTGATGCCGTGGTTCCGTCGGTCCGTGGCCGGGCGCTCGGAGGCTGTGTTCTCCGACCTCGCGACCGGACTGCTCGCCGCCGCGCCGGTGGGTTCGACCGGTCCCGGCGTGATGTCGCTCGTGTCGGCCGCAAACGCTACGGCGACCAGCCCCGCGCGCGTTCTCACGCTTGTACTGGGGATGAGCGTTGGCGCGACGGCGCTCATCTGGCCGGTCGTCGCAGTCGTCGTGGCTCCGTCGCTTCTAGCCGCGGCGCTCGCGCTCCTTGCCGTCGGGCTCCCATTGCGGCTCAGCGCAACGCTTGCCGAGCGCCACTACCACAACGTCCTCATAGGCATTGGTATCGCGTTAGTCGGGCTCGAGCTCGTGTCCGGGTACGGATTCGGTCTCGCCGCGCCGGCCGAGGCCGTAGATCGCGTCGCGGGAGACGGCACGACGATCGTGATCGGTTTCCTTGCCGGCGCGCTGCTCGCGACCGCGACGCGTTCGTGGCTCGCGGTCACGGTTCTCGCGATGGCACTCGGCCACGGCGGATGGATCGGAGCGGCGGCGGCTGTCTCGGTCGCGCTGGGAGCAGGCGTCGGCGCGAGCGCCATCGCGCCTGTCGCGTCGCGAGCACTCGGGCCGGATGCCCGTCGCGTCGCATCTCTCCCGGTCATCGTCGCTGCCGTGTCGAGCGCGATGGGTCTTCTCCTCTATCTCGCGTTCGCCCGCCTCGCAGCCGAGGTTCTCTCTGTTCCGCTGATCGTCGCACTCACGGTGACCGCGTCCACCACGGTCGCGGCGTGTCTGTTGCTGCCGTTCCGACGCCTCGCGGGCGTCATCGCGAATCGACGCCAATCCGGTCGCGCTGCGGTCGGCGAGGCAGCGCATGACCCTCTGCCCGGCCTTCTCCCGCTGAACCTTCCGGAGTCGCTCGAGTCGAACCTCGCGCTCCTGCAGTCGGCGCTTTCCAGGATGGCGGAGGTAGATTCGCAGATGGTGATGCTCGTGATGAACGCCTCCCAGGAGAGTGGGGCGATCGAGGAGTCGCGTGACCAGATCTCCAGTCTCAGGGACAGTGTTGTTGCGCTCGGCATCCACGTGACTGCCGCGCTTACGAGAAGCGTGCAGGAACCCACGACGCGTGAGCAGGCCGAACAGATCCGGCATCAGCAGCGTGTCTCCGACGAGCTGACGAGAATCAGCGAAGCGTGCGTGAAGGTTCTGCGGATTTTGCGACGGGTCTACCGCAAGGAGTACCGTATCCACGAGGAGGGCACCGACGAGCTGTTCGGGTTCATCGCGCAGGTGCTCGACTTCCTGCGGTACAACAACGACTATCTCGACGGCCGGATCGAGTCGGCAAATCTCGAGCTCGCCGAACAGATGGAGAACACGATCGACAAGATGCGCGACAAGCTGAAGAAACGAGCTCGAAAGACGCTCGAGAAGGATCAGGAGGCGAGCATCCGCGGCGAGCTTTCGTTCATCGAGATCGTCGGGCATCTCGAGCACATTGGCGACAGTTGCCTCGCGATCGCAGAGACCGTTCCCATGCTCGAACGACAGCGGAATCGCAAGCGCGACCGGTAGAGCCACCAGACGCGGCGCTTCGGCGGTTGCCCCCCGTGCACAAACCCGTTCGGATCGCTACAATGATCCGTGAGGCACTATGGAATACCGACAACTCGGCAAGACCGATCTCGTCGTCTCGCGTATCTGCTTCGGCTGTTGGCAGCTCTCTCCCAAGTTCTGGGGTGAGGTGGCGATCGAGCCGTGGCACGAGGCGCTGAAGGCCGCGCTCGACTGCGGGGTGAACTTCGTGGACACCGCCGACGCCTACGGCGACGGATATGCAGAGAGCTCGCTCGGCGAGTACCTCGCCGCGCAGAAGCTGCGGGAACGGTTCATCATCGCGACCAAGTTCTACTGGAACTTCGAGGGCAAGCAACGCCATCCGGACACGAGGTACGAGTACATCCTCCGCGAGTGCGAGGCCTCGCTCGCGCGGCTGAAGACGGACTACATTGATCTCTACCAGATCCACGCGTTCGACCCGCTGACCGTACCCGAAGAGGTCGGCGCCGCATTCGGGCGGCTGAAGAAGGAAGGCAAGGTGCGCTGGTTCGGGGTGAGCAACCTGAACGTGGAGCAGATGCGGATGTACGGCAGGCACTTCGAGGTGAGCTCGCTGCAGCCGCCGTACAGCCTGCTCTCGCGAACCATCGAGAGTTCTGAGCTTCCCTACTGCCGGGCCGAGCGGATAGGCGTGATCCCGTACTCGCCGCTCTATCGCGGGCTGCTCACGGGCAAGTACGCGCGCGACCATGTCTTCACCGACAGCCGGTCGAGCGCGCGCTACTTCACCGGCACGCCGTTCCAGGCGATCATGGACGGGCTCGACGAGCTGCGTCCGATCGCCGCCGACCTCGGGCTCGACCTCGCGCAGCTCGCGATCCGCTGGATCGCCACCCATCCCGCGATTACCGCCCCCATCGTCGGAATCAAGACGCCGGATCACATCACCGGGATCGCCAAGGCGGTCGAAGCGCCTCTGCCGGTCGATCTCTGGCACCGCGTAGCGGGGATCGTCGCCGCGGCGCGCCAGGCGGCCGACGAGGCCGCCGATCGCGCCGCTCGGAAACCCGCGGGCGTCTGATTCGCGATGGTCGTCTATCTCAACGGATCATTCGTGGAGCAGAGCGCGGCTCGCATCCCGCCGGACGACCGCGGCTTTCTCTTTGCCGACGGGGTGTACGAGGTCATCCGCTGGTACGACGGGCGGCTCTGGGAGGCTGAGGCTCACCTCGCCCGCCTGCGCGACGGGCTTCTGAAGACGAGGATCGGCTACGCCGGGGCGGACGAGCTGCCGCGGGTAGGCAGAGAGCTTCTCGAGCGCAACGGTGCCCCGGCCGACCGGATGCGGCTCTACGTCCAGGTCACCCGGGGCGCAGCGTTTCGGGCCCACGCCTTTCCTGACCGCGCGACGCCGCCGACGGTCTACGCGGACGTTGCGCCCATGGATACCAGCAGCGACGAACTTGAGCACGGTATCGCGGTGATCACCACCGCCGACCAGCGATGGGCGCGATGCGACATCAAGTCGACCTCGCTCCTCGCGAACGTTCTCGCGAACCAGCTCGCCGTGGAGGCAGGCGCACGCGAGGCGGTCATGCTCAAGGACGGGATGGTCACGGAAGCAAGCCACAGCAGCGTCTTCGCCGTTGCCGACGGGGTGGTTCGTACCGCGCCGCTCTCCAACCTGATTCTTGCCGGCATCACCCGGAGGGTCGTGCTCGACCTCTGCGACGAGCTCGGCGTGCCGACGCGCGAGTTTCCGTTGACCGAAGCCGAGCTCCGTAACGCCGGCGAGGTGTTTCTCACCGGCACCTCGTGCGAGGTCATGCCGGTGGTTCGGCTCGACGGCAGCCCCGTGGCCGATGGCAGGCCCGGCGCCGTGACGCGCCGGCTTCAAGAGGTATTCGCGAAGCGGACCCGTACGGGCCGCACACTATTCTGAGGAGATCCCATGTCAGCACGACGAGACGTTTTTGCCGAAATCGCGGCGAACCGAACCGACGCGAGCTCAGATGAGCTCATCATCCCCGAGCCGCTTCCGGTTCCGGATTCTGTACTCCCGGTGGCCGACGATCCGTCTCGGGTCGTAGTCGGCGACCCCGACGTACCGTCCGACGCGGAGAGCCTCGCCGCGTCGCTCGCCGCGATGAGAGAGCGGACCGCCCCTTTCCGGGCGAGTCTCGCACCCCCGGTTGCGCAGACGAGGCGCGCGACGCGGCTTCCGCGGTTCGACTGGCGCGTCGAGACCGAAGCCGACCGCCGCGAGGTTGGGCGCGTTTTCGACGGGAAGGGCGAGTGGACCGAGGTGCGCATCCCGCACTACGGCGAGCCTGTGGGGCGGGCGGTCACGTGGTACCGAACCAGTTTCGACCGCCCGGAGGCACGAGCCGACGAGCGGGTCTATCTCCACTTCGACGCGGTAGACTACCGCGCCCACGTCTTCGTCAACGGGTACTTCGTCGGCTCGCACGAAGGCTTCTTCGCTCCCTTCGAGTTCGATATCACGGATCTCGTCCGTGGTGAGGCGAACGTGCTCGTCGTGAAGGTGGAGAACGACTACATCTGTCTGGGCAACGACGACCCTCCCGCCGCCGACGGAACCCCGGGAAGGATGTACCAGGGAGACAAGATCTACGCGGCGACCGGCCTCGGGTACGACGATCCGCTTCACGGGTGGCACCACTGCCCGCCGGGCATGGGAATCTGCCAGCCGGTCTCCATCGAGACCCGCGCCGCCGTTCACCTCGCCGACGTCTTCGTGCGTCCCCTGCTCGAAGAAGAGTCCGCGGAGATCTGGCTCGAAGTCACGAACACCGGTCTCGAGGACCGCTCGATCACGGTCGAGTACTCGATCTACGGGCGGAACTTCGACGCGACGGTCGTAGAGGGCGCACGGTACCGCCCGGCGATACCTGAGCGTCACGCCTCAAGCGATGTGGACCGTGGCGCGGCGCACGAGGTGCCGCTCGCCATGGGTCCCGGGGTGAACTACGTGCGGTTCCCGGTGGAGATCCCGGCCCCCCGCGTATGGTCGCCGGATGAGCCGTGGCTCTACGAGCTGCAGGTGACGCTCGTGGACGAGGAGGGCAGGCGGCTCGATGCCGGGGAGCGCCAGTTCGGCATGCGAAGCTTCATGATCGAGGAAGAGAGCGAGCCGCGCGGCAAGCTCTATCTCAACGGCCGGCCGGTTCGGCTTCGCGGGGCGAACACGATGGGCAACTTCCAGCAGGACGTGTTCACCGGAGACCTCGAGCAGCTCGTCGACGATTTGCTCCTCGCGAAATTGTGCAACATGAACTTCCTCAGGCTCACGCAGCGTCCGGTCCAGCGCGAGATCTACGAGTACTGCGACCGCGTCGGGATCATGACCCAGACCGATCTGCCGCTCTTTGGGGTGCTTCGGCGTAACCAGTTCAGCGAGGCCGCCCGGCAGGCAGGCGAGATGGAGCGGCTCGTGCGCAGCCACCCGTGCAACATCCAGGTGAGCTACATCAACGAGGCGTTTCCCAACGCCCGCAACCAGCCGCACCGCCATCTGCAGCGGTACGAGCTCGACGCGTGGATCGAGGCCGCGAATCGCACCGTGCTGCTGCACAACCCTGACCGGATGATCAAGCCGCACGACGGAGACTATGATCCGCCCGAGCCGGGGCTTCCGGACCATCACTGCTACAACGGCTGGTACAACGGGCACGGGCTCGGGATCGGGAAGCTCCATCGCGGCTACTGGCAGCAGGTGAAGCGCGGATGGCACTACGCCTGCGGTGAGTTCGGCTCCGAAGGACTCGACCCGGTACCACTCATGCGCCGCCGCTACCCTTCGTCCTGGCTCCCGCAGACGCCGGAGGAGGAGAAACGGTGGAGCCCCAACTCGATCATCAAGTCGCAGACCGGCCGCTACCACTACATGTGGTTCGACACGCAGTCGAGCATCGAGGACTGGGTGCGCGAGAGCCATCGCCACCAGGCACTCGTGACCACCCTCATGACCGAGGCGTTCCGACGCGATTCCCGCATGGTGAGCTACGCGATTCACCTCTTCATCGACGCCTTTCCGTCCGGCTGGATGAAGGCGATCATGGACGTCGAACGGAATCCCAAGCCGGCGTTCTTCGCCTTCCGCGACGCCTGCGCGCCGCTCCTCGCGAGCCTGCGCACCGACCGCTGGGCGGTGCGCTCGGGCGAACGGGTCGAGCTCGAGGCGTGGGTGTGCAGCGATCTTCCCCTGGATACCGACGCGGTGCTCGCCTGGACCGCGGAGCACGACGGCACGCGCCTCGCGGCCGGAACCATGCCCGTCACGGTACCCGCGTGCTCGAGCCGCTGCGTCGGGCTCGTGCGCCTGCCGGCGCCGGAGGTTGCCCGGCGCGGCACGCTGACCGTCCGGCTCGGGCTGTCGACAGGCGGTGAGCCCGGCCGGGCAGCTTCCAGTGCGTCGCAGGAGATCGCGCTCTTCCCCGCCGGGGAGAGGGCGCCCGGGGGACCGGCCCCCGCGAAGATCGCCCACGTCGGCCGCGGCGACGGACCCGCGTCGGCGCTGCTCGAGGAACTCGGCATTGACACCGCCTCGCGCGACGACGCGTCGGTGCTCGTACTCGACTCGGCCGAATCGTACCGAGAGGAGCAGGAAGCGATCGACGCGGCGGTGCGCTCCGGCGCGACGGTCGTGATGCTCGGCCTCGAGACGGGGGTCCACTCGATTGCCGGGTCGGATGTAACGATCGAGCGCACCGGGATGCGG
>SLST01000033.1 GCA_007130265.1 Spirochaetales bacterium | reverse complement strand
CGGCCTCAACGCAGGCCTGCATCACGTTGTAGGCCATGCGGACATTGTCGTGCTCGTTCCAGAAGGTCTCTGACCCTGCGGCGGTCCCGGCCCTCCCGCCCCTGGGCGAGCGCACGAACCCGGAGTGGATCACCGCGTCGTGCCCTCGGAAGAGCTCACGGTAAGCGGTCCGATCATTATCGAGCAGATCGATCTTGTGCACACCCTCGACCGGATTGCCGTCGAAATCGGTGTCCCGAATGTCGACGAGCGTGAGATCGAACTCCGCGGCAAGGCCGGGGAGTACGCGCTCGATGATGCGCCCGCAGGCGCCGGTTACGACAACTCTTTGCTTCATCCCCAAAGTGTAGCGGTGTACCGGGCGAACGGCTACACCTCCGCCCCCGCCTTCGAAGCGCCGCCTCCGGCGGTCGGGCCCCCGGCCGGCGCCGGCCCCGCGGACGTACCGGGCTCCTCAGGCGGCGCGACCTCTCTCGACAGCGCCCGGCGGGCGAGGCGGGTCACGAAGATCGTCACGGCGACGGTGGCCACCAGACCGAGCGCGTAGAGCGCCCACTCGAGCGGTGTGCGAACACGCTCCTGCGCGCCGAGCGTGGCGAGGTTCCCCGCGAGCGAGCCAATATAGACGTACATGACCGTTCCGGGAAACATCGCGATCCACGAGGCGAAGAAGAAGTCGCGGAGGCTCACCTTCGTCAGGCCGTACGCGTAGTTCGAGAGGTTGAAGGGAAAGATGGGGCTCAGACGCGTGAGCCCGACGATCTTCCATCCTTCGCGCCCGACCGCCCGGTCGATTGCGGCGAACCGCTCGTTGCCCGCGACCTTGGAGGCGACCCAGTCGCGCGCGACGTATCGGCCCACGAGAAAGGCCGCCGTCGCTCCTATCGTCGAGGCGATCGAGATGTAGATGGAACCCCACACAACGCCGTAGATGAAACCGGCGCCGAGCGTGAGGATCGATCCGGGGACGAAGAGCACGGTCGCGGCGATGTATACCGCACCGAATATGAGCACTCCCACGGCGCCCTGGTCGTGGACCCAGGCGAGCAGCGTGCGCAGGTGGGTTCCCACGTCGAACAGGAATCCTGCGGTGACGAGCCCCACGAGGAAGACTGCGAACAGGATGATCTTGGTCGTTGAGTGTCGTGCCATGTCTTTCTCCTATGCCCTGGTCGTCCCGGCCGTGCCGCGGTAGCGGAAGAGAAGCCGCAGCACGCGGCGCACCCGGTCATTGAAGAGTCGGGGGGCCATCTGCGCCGAGACCGCCTTCTTGTGCAGCTCGGACAGGGTCGGATACGGGTAGATGGGGGCCATGATCGCCCCGGCTTTCCAGCGCTTGCCCACGGCGAAGAGCGAGGGGGTGAGCAGCTCGCCCGCGTGATACCCGGCGATCTGGGTCCCTATCACACGGCCCTTTCGGTCGAGCAGGATCTTCATCCGCCCCGCCGGCTCACCCTCCGCCTGTGCCCGGTCGGTGGAGCCGAACGGTTGCACGATCGTGTCATAGTCGATCCCTGCAGCCTTCGCGGAAGCCTCGTTGTGCCCGACCGAGGCGAGCTCGGGATCGGTATACGTGCACCAGGGAACGGATCGGTAGTCCATACTTCCGCCTGCGTGCAGCGCAAGCCGGCGCACCGCGAGGCTTCCCTCCGCGCCGGCAACATGCGTGAACTGGTACCGTCCGTTGATATCACCTACCGCGAGGATGTGGCGCTGACTGGTGCGCAGTTTCGAGTCGGCAACGACAAAGCCCTTCTCGACCGTTACGCCCGCGTTCTCCAGGGCGAGCCCCGACGTGTTCCCCTGACGCCCAACGGCCATCAGAATTTCGTCGACCTCGAGCACCTCCTCGACGCCGTCGGATCGGGTAACATGGACCTTCTTCACCGATCCGCTGCGCTCGACGCGCACGATCGTCGAGCCCAGCCGCAGCGACACGCCCTCCTCGCTGAGACGCTCCTGGACGAACCCGGCCATGTCCGCGTCCTCGCGCGGCAGGACGTGCGGTGCGAGGTCGAGGATCGTCACCTGGGCGCCGAGTCGCCGGAACGCCTGGCTCAATTCGACGCCAATGGGCCCGGCGCCGATCGTCGCGATCCGCGGGGGCAGCTTCGGCAGCGAGAAGGCGTCGATGTTGGTGAGGTACCCCGCCTCTTCGATTCCTCTGAAGGGTATCGCCCGGGGCGAGCTTCCGGTCGCGAGGATCACCGACGGTGCGGACAGACGCGTCTCGCCGTCAATGACGATCTCGTGCGGCGATGAGAACTGCGCTTCGCCAAGGAAGACCTCGGCCCCGAGCGCCCGGAACCGTTCCGGTGAGTCGTGCACCTCGATCCCCGCAATGACCTTCGCGACACGCGCGTTGACCGCAGACATGTCGACCGGCGGCGGCTCGACCGACGGCAGTCCGTAGCGTCCCGCATCCGTCATCGCGTGGTAGACCGAGGCCGTCTTCAACAGCGTCTTGGAGGGCACGCACCCGTAGTGCAGGCAGTCGCCTCCGAGCCGCTCCTTGTCGACGAGCGCGGTCTTCATGCCGAGCTGCGCACACCCGACGGCCGCAGTCAACCCGCCGGCGCCCCCCCCAACGATCATCACGTCGTGGCTGTACGTCCCCATATCCTCTCCTCTCCGAGCTTTCCCTGAAGGTAACTATATGTATCTACAAGTGTCCAGCACGCTCGACCCGCAGGATCAAGCCACATCACTCGCGCCGAGAAACGATTTGTTTTAACTAACTAACTTTCTACGCTTGACACCAAAGATTGTGACTGGTACTAATTATATGAGCAATACAGTTACCTAAGGAGGCAATCATGATGCCTTGTACCTTGCGTTCCGCATGTCGCTGGACCGTGACGCTCTCTCTGCTCCTCCTCGCAACCCTGTCAGTCGCGCCGGCGGGACGAACGGAACCAGGCGCTGCAGAACCGGTGCAGCGGGAACTCACGATATATTCCGGCCGTGGTGAGTCGCTCGTGGCGCCGCTCGTCGAATCGTTCGAGTCCGAGACCGGGATCCGCGTGAACGTACGGTACGCGGGAACCGCGGAGCTCGCCGTCCTGCTCTTCGAAGAGGGTTCACGGACTCCGGCGGATCTCTTCTGGGCGCAGGATGCCGGAGCGCTCGGAGCGCTCGCCGGCGAAGGCCTGCTTGCCGGCCTCCCGACGCGTCTCTACGACGAGCTTCCTGACATCTACCGCAGTACCACCGGCCGGTGGCTCGCGACGAGCGGCCGCGCCCGCGTGCTCGCCTACTCCTCCGAGCGCGTGGACGAGGCGGCGTTCCCGGAGAGTGTGTTCGATCTCGCGGCGCCGGAGTACCGTGGGCGGGTCGGCTGGGCACCGACCAACGGATCGTTTCAGGCCTTCGTCACCGCGATGCGCATCGTGCACGGGGAGGAGGCGACCGCGGATTGGCTTCGCGCGATGCAGACGAACGACGTGCAGCCGTACCGGAACAACACGACGCAGCTCGAGGCGATCGCCGCCGGAGAGATCGACTTCGCACTGGTAAACAACTACTATCTGCTCCGATTCACCGCGAGCGATCCTGACTACCCGGTCGCTCAGCGCTTCCTCGCGGACGGCGACATCGGCAACATGGTCAACATCGCGGGGATCGGGGTGCTGGCGTCGAGCCGCCGGACAGACGAGGCGCTCGCGTTCGCCGAGTTCCTGCTCTCGCACGAGTCTCAGGCCTACTTCACCGGAACCGTCTACGAGTACCCGGTAATCGCCGACGTCGAACCGGATGAGCGGCTCGAGAGCTTCCAGACGCTGCTTGACGCGAGTCCGCGCGTAGACCTGGACGCCCTCCAAGATCTCGAGGGCACGCTCTCGCTCCTGCGCGAAACGGGGCTCCTGTAGGCAATGGCCGACGCGATTCGTGGCGCGCGACTGCGGCGGTCGGAGCACAGTCATCCGCCGTGGTACCTGTTGGTCGCCCCGGCCGCAGTCGCCGTCGTCATGCTCGTTCCGCTCGTCTATCTCGTGGTGCGGGCGACCGAGGCGGACGCGGCGACGCTCGCGACGCTCGTGCTGCGCCGGCGCAACCTCGAGCTCCTGGGCAATACACTCCTCCTGACCGCGGGCGTCGTGAGCGCGACGACGCTGATCGCGCTCCCGCTTGCGTGGCTGGTGGTCCGCACGGATCTGCCGGCGACTCGCCTCGTCACTTTCCTGGGCGTTCTTCCGCTCGCGGTGCCCGGCTACGTCATGGCGTTCGCGCTTCTGAGCCTGGGTGGCAATTACGGATTCCTCGCCAGAGCGCTCGGAATCGTCATGGCGCGTCCGTCGGGTTACTGGGGTGCGCTCACCGCGCTTTCGCTCTACTGCTTTCCATACGTCTTCCTCAATGTCCGCGCATCGCTCGCCGGCATGGACGCGAGTCTCGAGGAGAGCGCACAAAGCATGGGATACGGTCATGGGGAAGTGCTGCGTCGCGTCATCCTGCCTCATCTCGCACCGGCGCTCTTCTCCGGCTGGTTGATCGTGGCGATCTACGTGCTCGGTGATTTTGGGGCGATCGCGCTCATGCGCTACGAGGTCTTCAGTTACGCGATCTACACCCAGTACTCGGGTGCGTTCGATCGAACCTACGCCGCATGGCTCTCACTCATGCTTCTGATCCTCGCGATGGCGCCGGTCCTGCTCGAAGGGCACCTTTTGCGACGCGCGAGGTACGCCCGTACGGGCACCGGCGTCAAGCGCAACCTGCGGCGAATCAGCCTTGGCGCGTGGAGGATACCGGCCCTGGGCTTCGTGGCGATCATCTTCGTGGCTTCGATCGGCCTTCCGTTCGGCATGCTCGCCTACTGGCTCACCCTTCGCCCCCCCTGGGGTGAACTCGGACGCGTCGGTCAGGCCTTTCTCTCCTCAGCGGGTGCCGCAGCGCCGGCCGCGATATGCACCGTCCTGGTCGCGATCCCCATCGCCTACCTCAGGGTCCGGCACCCGTCGTCGCTCTCGCACACGGCAGAACGGCTCGCGTACGTCGGATACGCGCTGCCGCCGCTGTCGCTCGCACTCGCGATGGTGTTCTTCTCGCTGCGTCTGCTGCAGCCCCTCTATCAGAGCCTGCCTCTGCTTATCGTCGCGTACGTGATCAGCTTCCTCGCACTCGCAATGGGGCCGATCCGCGCGGCACTCCTGCAGGCGCCACAGCGGCTCGAAGAAGCCGCCCGGTCGCTCGGGTACCCGCCTCTGCCGGCCTTTGCCCGGACGGTCCTGCCGCTCCTGCGAAGGGGCGTGCTGGCGTCCGTGGGGCTTGTCTTTGTCGTGGCCATGAAGGAGCTTCCCATCGCCTTTCTGCTCGCACCCACCGGGTACGTCACGCTCTCGGTCGCGGTATTCAGCCGGACGTCGGAGGCGATGCACGTTGAGGCGGCTCCGTACGCGGCGGCGATCGTTCTGTTCTCGAGTCTCTTTGTCGGGCTGCTGCTCCGACACGAAGGGAAGGACTAAAATGCACGTGTTGGAAGTAAAGGGCGTCACACGTCTTTTCGCCGGCCTGACGCACCCCGCCGTCGACTCGGTCAGTTTTCGCGTCGAGCCGGGCGAGATCTTCGGGCTGCTCGGTCCCAGCGGCTGCGGGAAGACGACGACGCTTCGCGTGATCGCGGGGTTCGAGTCCCCGGACAGCGGAACGGTGCTCATCCGCGAACGGGAGGTCATCTCACTGCCTCCCGAACGACGCAACGTGGGTTTCGTGTTCCAGGACTACGCGCTGTTTCCCCACCTCTCGGTGATTCGCAACGTCATGTTCGCGATGAAAGGGACGCCGTCCCGGCTGCGCGAGAAACGCGCAGCCGAGCTTCTACGCATGGTCGGTCTCACCACTGTCGACCATCGAATGCCGCACGAGCTTTCGGGAGGCCAGCAACAGCGGGTCGCAATCGCACGGGCGCTAGGCGCCGACCCCCAGCTCCTGCTGATGGACGAACCGTTCTCCAATCTGGACGTGGCGCTCAGAGACGCCACGCGCCGCGAGGTTCGGGCGCTGCTGAAGGAGCAGGGGCTGAACGCCATTCTCGTGACGCACGACCAGGAGGAGGCGCTCTCGTTCTGCGATCGCCTGGCGGTGATGAACGCCGGGAGGATCGAACAGGTGGGTACTCCGGAAGAGGTGTACCACTATCCGCGCACCGCATTCGTCGCTCAGTTCCTCGGGCGCGCGAACCTCTTTGAGGGGGAGGCCGACGGCGGAGTTGCCCACACGACGCTCGGCCGTCTTCCGATCAGGCCCGAGGCGCATGGCCAGGTCCTGCTCTCGCTGCGGCCCGAACACCTCGTCCTCGCCGAGGGATCCGGAGGAGAGCACGAGGGCGAAGTCGTGGCGCGGGAGTTTCGCGGGCACGACCTGACGTACCGTGTCCGGTACCATGACCGCAGTCTCATCGCGCACACCGAGTACACGCACTCCTTCTACCCCGGCCAACGCGTCCGACTTACGACCAGGGAACCGGCCGTTGTGCTGCGCGACCCGAACGGCCGGACGGCGAGCGACCGGGGAGGCGCGCATGGCTGACGTTACCCACCTGACCGAAAGCATGGAGATGTACCTCAAGGCGGTCTACCTCGTCGAGCAGCGCAAGCGCGCCGCGCGGGTCACCGACATTGCACACGAGCTCGGAGTCATTCCGTCGTCGGTCTCCGCGGCACTTCGCACCCTCTCGAAGCTCGAGCTCATCAACTACGCCCCCTACGATATCGTGACGCTCACGCCGCAGGGGCTCGAAGCAGCCGAGCAGATCATAAGGAAGTACGACGCGCTGCGCGATTTCTTCGTCAAAGTCCTCGGCGTGGAGGAGTCGGTCGCGGAGTCCGAGGCGTGCCAGATGGAGCACCGGATATCCGAGGAGGTCTTCGATCGCCTGCTCAATTTCGTCCACTACTACGAGCAGTGTCCCTACGAACGGATCCGGTGGGACGAGAAGATCGGGTACTTCTGTAGCCGGAATGAGGCCCACTGCGCGCACTGCACGATTCACGACCCAGCCACGTGAGACGGTCTACCTGAGAAAAAGCAGGTGAATCAGACCGTATGCGGTGAGGATCACGAGAATCAGCACGAGCAGCACGGGCCCGATCACCTGGAAAGCCGCGCAGAGCCATGCGAGGGTGTCGCCTCCCCGGCGCGGAGCGTTGCGTTCCCTGCGGTTTGGCCCGGTGGGGCGACCGGAAGGGGTCATGTGACCGGGTGGACGAGGTGGCAAGCCACCTGATGCCCGGTCTCAGTCTGCAGTAGCTGAGGGGAAACAGTGCGGCACACATCCATCACGTACGGGCACCGGGTGTGAAATGGGCACCCGGACGGCGGGTTCGCAGGACTCGGCACGTCCCCCTGCAGGATGATCCGCTTTTTCTTGACCGTGGGATCGCTGACCGGTATCGCGGAGAGCAGCGCCTGGCTGTACGGATGGAGCGGTTGCCGGTAGAACTCACGTTTTTCTGCGACCTCGACGAGTTTGCCCAGGTACATGACACCCACGCGGTCGGCCATGTGACGAACCACGCTCAGGTCATGGCTGATGAAGAGGTAGGTCAGCTGAAACGAATCCTGGAGTTCTTCGAGCAGATTGATGATCTGGCTCTGAATGCTGACGTCGAGCGCGGATATGGGTTCGTCGGCGACGATGAACCGCGGGTCGAGCGCCAGAGCTCGGGCTATGACCACCCGCTGGCGCTGCCCGCCGGAGAACTCGTGCGGATAGCGCCAGCTGTGGTACGACTCGAGGCCGCACCGCACGAGTACCTCCTCTACCCGCTCCCGAACCTCAGCGCCGGCGGCCTTCCGATGCACGCGCAGGATCTCTCCTATCGCCGCCCCCACGGTCATCCGCGGGTTGAGCGCGCTGTACGGATCCTGAAAGACGATCTGCATCGCCTTTCGCAGCCTGCGCATCCTTTCGCCGGAAGCCCCGAGCACGTCCTCTCCCTGGTAGAAGACCTCGCCACCGGTCGCACCGGTCAGGCGCAGAATCGTGCGGCCGGTCGTGCTCTTTCCGCACCCGCTTTCCCCAACGAGCGCAAAGGTCTCGCCGGCGTGAATGTCGAAACTGACCCCGTCTACCGCCTTCACATGACCAGTCACCCGGCTCAAGACGCCGGTACGGATGGGGAAGTACTTCCTCAGATCACGGACCGAGAGCACCGGAACGTCGGTCACACCAGGCGCACTCATACACGCGCCTCCGGCCCGTCCGTCTGCACCACGCCGGCAGGACTCTCGTGCAGCCAGCACCGTACGTGGTGACCCTCTCTGAGCTCCGTACGGGGCGGCATCTCGGTCGAGCAGACCGGCATCGCATAGTCACACCTCGGATGGAAGGGGCACCCTGCGGGCATCTGAAGCGGATTGGGGACACTTCCCCTGATGAAGGGAAGCCGTCGCCGCACACCGGAGCCCACGGGAACATCGGCCCCGGCGTCCTCGTCGACGCTCGGCCGCGAACCGATGAGGCCCTTCGTATACGGGTGCTCGGGAGCGAGGAAGAGCGTTTTCACGTCGGCCTGCTCGACAAGCTTGCCCGAGTACATTACGACGACGCGGTCGGCCATTTCCGCAATGACACTGAGATCATGCGTGATGAAGAGGATCGACATGCCGATCCGTTCGCGAAGCTCGTGCATCAGCTCGAGAATCTGCGCCTGGATCGTGACGTCGAGCGCCGTGGTCGGTTCGTCGGCGATCAGAAGTTTGGGGTCACAGCTGAGCGCCATCGCGATCATCGCGCGTTGTCGCATTCCTCCGGAGAAACGGTGCGGGTACTCCTCGATGACCTCGTCGGCCCGGGGTATCCCCACGAGCTTCAACATCTCGATCGCGCGCGTGCGAGCCGCGTGCGCGCCGAGCTTCTGATGGAGCTGTATCGACTCCATCAGCTGGTCGCCAATCGTGTACACGGGGTTGAGGCTCGTCATGGGCTCCTGGAAGATCATCGCGATCTCATTGCCGCGGATTCGTCGGATCTCCTCACCGGAGAGTTTCAGCAGATCCCGCGACCCGAACCGTATTTCGCCGCCCTCTATGACCGCCGGCGGCGTCGGGAGAAGCTGCAGGATGCTCAGCGACACGGCCGTCT
>SLST01000283.1 GCA_007130265.1 Spirochaetales bacterium | reverse complement strand
GATGCGCGTCTTCACCTCGATAGTCATCATGACCTCCGGGGGTCCGGCGAGAGGCACTGACGTGCTCCCGTACTTCCTGTACCGAAACGCGTTCCAGTACTTCAGGATGGGGTATGCGTCAGCGATCGCGTACTTCCTATTCGCCGTCATCTTCCTGTTCACACTCATGCAGTTCGTCTTTGGAGAGAAACGTGTCCACTACCAGTAGACAGCTGGAACGCAGCAGCGACGTTGTAGAGCTCAGGCGGAAGGACCAGTTCAAACCTGCCATTATTGCCATAGAGCTTTTTCTGTTCCTCTTCGTCATCGTTCTGAATCTGCCCTTCTTCTGGATGCTCTCTGCGAGCTTCAAACCAAAGGCAGAGATACTCTCGTATCCTCCGCACCTCTTTCCTTCCCGTCCGAACTTCGACGGATACCGTTACGTCTGGCAGCTCGTTCCGCTTGCCCGATACTTCTACAATTCCACCGTCGTCGCTGTGTCCATCGCTCTGGGCAACGTGCTGCTCGGCGCGCTTGCTGCCTACGCGTTTGCGAAGATTCGATTCAAGGGCGCCAAGACGATGTTCTTCGTCTTCCTGGGAACGATGATGATCCCGATGGAAGTCATCGTGATCCCGAACTACATCTCGCTCAACTTCATCGGCTGGCTTGACACCTATCGCGCGTTGATCGTGCCGTTTGCGGTGAGCGGGTTCTCCATCTTCCTGCTTCGCCAGTTCTTCATGCAGATTCCACGCGACCTCGACGATGCGGCGGAAATCGACGGCTGCGGGCGCCTGCGCTACCTGTTCACCATCATCTTTCCCATCTCGCAACCGGCTCTGTTGACCGTTGCCCTCTACGCGTTCCTGGCTTCATGGAACAGCTTCCTGTGGCCGTTGATCGTGACGAACAGCGATCGGATGCGGGTCATCCAGATCGGCCTGAAGGCCCTCCAGGACTCCTGGATGATCGAATGGAACGAGCTCACCGCGGCGTCAACGGTGGCAACCGTGCCCATCCTCGTGCTCTTCTTCTTTGTCCAGAAGCGCTTTCTCGAGGGTATCACGATCACCGGTCTGAAGGGCTGAAGGGTTTCGGGCGCTCCGCATGGCAGCGCCCACGCCCGCAGACATACTCCGTCGGTCTCCCTCACGCCAGGCTCCGCAGCCTCACCTCGATCGAAGACTCGCCCTCGAGCGCCTTGACGAGCTCGCTCACCCTCGTCTCGCCGTAGTGGTAGGGGTAGAGTATTCGCGGTGAGATGACGTGGGCCGCGTCGGTTGCCTGGGTCACCGTCATCGTGAACGGATAGTTCACCGGAAGAAATGCGACATCGACCCTTCCGAGCTCGGACATCTCCGGGATCGGCTCGGTGTCTCCGGCAACGTAGACGATGAAGCCCGCGAAATCGAGGAGATAGCCGTTGTCGCGGCCCTTCGGATGATGGTGCGCCCGCTCAGACGTCGTGTTGTACGCGGGGACCGCCGTGATCCCGATCCCCTTGACCGTAGCCGACTCCCCGTTCGCAAGCCCTATGCCGCGGTCGAGCTGTTCGCGCGATGCTGGATTGGCTACGACTTCCCCGTCGTCGGAGAGAAGCTCCGCGATCAGGGCGGGGTTGAGATGGTCGCGGTGCCCGTGGGTTACCAGTACAAGGTCTGCCGGCGGGAGCTGTGTATAGTCGGCCTGCTCGGGGACAGGATCAACGTGCACGATCGTGCCGTCAAAGTCGAGCATGAGCGTGCCGTGCCCAAGGAACGCGATCTCAAGACGTTTTCCTCCGGCAGTGAAGAGATCGCGCTCGTGGCCTCCCGTGGAATCGTGTCGCGTCCCGGCTGCGAGCGCGACCAGGAGCGCACTGAGACCTGTTCCTCGCATGTCTGCCTCCTCTGTCGGTCTACGATTATACCACGGACGGCCCGGCCTCAGATCAGCCAACGATCAGCAATCTGGTCGGGCTCATCGGCGGTGATCATCCAGCCGAGAAGCGCATCGCGCATGGATGCCGCAACGGGAGCGTACGCCGGATCGCCGGCAACATTACGGAGCTCGCCGGGATCGGCTTCGAGATCGTAGAGCTCTTCACCGTTTCCGACGTAGTGGTTGTACTTCCACCGGTCGCTTCGAATCATCTTCGCGTCAGGATGTCGAATCCCGCCGACGCCGTGACCTTTCACATGACGATAGTCCAGATTGCCTGTCGTTATCACCTCAGGGATGATGTTCTCCGAGCAGACGAACTGACGCTTCTCGTACGGCGAGCCGATCGCGCCGTCCGTGATCAACCGTGCGACGCTCCGTCCCTGGCACTCGCGCGGAACCGGCAGGCGGCACAGCTCGAACAGCGTGGGCAGGAGATCAGTCGACTCGACGAGATCAGTTCGGCGCCCGGGCGTGACGGTCCCGGGGTAGTTGATCAGAAGCGGCACGTGAACAGACGATTCGAAGAAGACGTTCTTGTCGACCAGACCGTGCTCGAGCATCTGATCGCCGTGGTCGCTGCAGAAGACGACGATCGTGGAGTCGCTCAGGCCAAGGTCATCCAGCGTCGCCAGGGTCAGTCCCACCTCGCGGTCGATCTGGCTCACCGCCCCGTAGTAGGCGCGATACATCCACGGCCACAGTGCCCGGTTCGCTCGAGCCCACTCGGCGTCGCCACGCCTCGCCTGCACCCTCACCGGAGCAGGGAGCGAATCGAGGTACTCGCCACCTACCCAACCAGGAACCGGCATCTGCGTATCATCGTACATCGACGACCACGGCTGCGGGACTTCGAAGGGCGAGTGAGGCCGCCAGTACGAGGAGAAGAGGAACCACGGCTCCGGTTCCGCTGCAAGCCGACGCACCATCTCCCGGCTCTCCCGCCCGCACCAGCTTGTCTCGTGTGCCTCATCCGGGATAGCCGCGGTGAACGGATTCGCGCGGTCGTCGCGGCACCGGCGATAGTCTGAAGCGTGCGACGGGAAGTTGTCGCGAAGCCAAGCGACGTAGTCGGAGTACTCGTCGCACGGGCCGCCGTCGTGGATCGCACCGTCGCTGAAGCCGGTGGCGAGCGCGTGCTCGCGAGTGGGAGGATAGTAGTGCAGTTTGCCCACGAACCCTGTTCGATACCCGGCCTCCTGCAGCCGGCGCTGCATCAGCACCGTGCCTTCCGGCATTGGCGTGTAGTTGACCCGGTTGCGGTGCGAATGCGGGTAGCGGCCGGTGAAAAAGGTCTGGCGAGACGGGACGCAGACAGGTGACTGGACGAAGCACGACGAGAGATTGGCGGACCGCTCGGCAAGGGCGTCGAGGTTGGGAGTCCGGATGAGTGGATTGCCGTTCGCCCCAAGGCAGTCGTAGCGCATCTGATCCGCCATGACGAGGAGGATGTTCGGGCGTTCAGGGCCGACGCCATGCTCGCCGCTCATCGCAGGTGACGCTCCACCAGGTCGAAGAGCGCGTCCGCCGTGCCGGGGGCGAGATGAGTCGATCGGTCGGTCGCCTCGTACCCGCCCCGGTCGTACTCGCAGGCGAAGGGAAGATACCCCTGGTAGCCGCCGGCGCACGAGACGAGCACGCTATCCGGGGCCCGCGACTTCATCCTCGTGGCGAACTCGGAGAGGACCTCGAACGGCAGCGCGACGAGCGTGACGGGGCCGATGCGAAGCAGCGACACCGGAACCCCGAATCGGTTCTGCGGGTAGAGGCTGCTGCGGAACCGGGCGAACAGCGCGTCGGCAAATCCCTCGCTTGTCTCTCCGGCTTCCCGGCTGCTTGCGAGCTCAGCATCGTAGCGCGCGCGAGACTCATTCGGATCGAAGGCGAGGATCGTCTGCGCCTCCATCGAGAGGCGCTCTACGCTGAGGCCGCCCGCCACAGGCGCGAACATCCGGTTGGCGAGGACGAGCGACTCGCCAAGCACCGTGCCGATCCGCCTGCGGCTCTCGCCGTTGCGGTCTCTCGGCACTGCGTCGCCGGCCGCTCCGAGCGTGAAGTGGAGCGGACATCCCCACGCATCCTCCACCGCTCTTCTGAGGTAATGGACGTAGTCGGATGAGACGCGGTAGGAGTCGGCCTCGTTGTCGTATCCGCCGGTTACCGGATGGCAGCCGTAGTTGGCGAGCACGGCGCCGGTCCCGGCGTCGGTGACGAAGCGGATTGCCGTGAGCTGCGGGTCGACCTCGCCGAACGACCAGCATCCTTCGCTCGGATAGCGATAGTTCGTCTCGACCGATCCATCCGGGCGTGCGGTCCGGCGGTTGAAGCTCACCCCCGCGACGTCGACCCGCGTCGACTCCACCCGGCACGATGCGAGCGAGTCGACCGCATCCTTCGCTGCGCCCGTTGCGGCGCCGAAGATCCGGTCTCGGTCCGCCGCCTCCGGCTCGAAGAACCCCACCTCGTGGCTCGCAAACCAGGCGGTAGAGACGGCCGGCGCGAAGTGGGTGTGCGACGCGCAGATGAAGACGTTCCCGGCGGGTACGCCGGTCGCCGCCTCCACGGCCGCCGCGAGCTCCTCCGCCTCGCATGTGTGGATGCCAATAATGTCTACCGTGATAATGAGTGCTCGAACGCTTCCATCGTCGAGTGCGAGCGCCGAGAGCCGCAGCGGCTCGCTCACGCCGTTCGATCGCGCCACGCGATGCGCATACCCGTGGAGTACGACCGGCCGCACCGGGGTGATGTCTCTCATTGCCGTACCGAACCGCATCGTTGCCATCCTGTATCCTCCCGTCGCCGTCTCCCGGGCGCACGCGCCTGGCCGCGCAGTCTATGGGCGTATGCAGCGGTACCGCGTCTCGTAGACCGTGCGCTCTGCTCGCCGTCTTACCATCAGCCCGTACCGTTTGTGCTCTGTGCTGTCGGTGTAGCTGTTGACGATGTGGACCTCTGTCGCCGGTGCGCCCGCCATATCCACGCGGACCGTCTTATCGGGCAGCACGAAGTCGACGTTCCATTCCCCGTCGGTCACGAACTTCCGGACGTCAAAGAGGTGCTGGTACCCGTTCTCGCTGCCCAGGCTCGTAACCGGAGCTGTCTCGCGCTCACAGCGCACTTCACCAAGGCAGTAGAAGAACCAGTCGTACGTGTGCTCTCCGCGTGAGTCGATCTCGAACCGGTCCTCCACCTGAAGGTCGCCCACCCGGAATCTCCGCGCGTAGTTCACCGCGCCGTAGACGCCCTTCGATCTGACGTGGAGGAGACCCGCCTCCGGGTCGTACGCCTCGACGATACCGTCGTAGAGCGTGCGGGTGTTCTCCATGTCCGTCGTGACCGTGTTGTGCGACGGAGTCAGCCGCTGCCATTCGGCGAAGAGAAACGACGCGTACCCGCCGGAGCCCAGGTCGTACGAGACCACCTCATTGTCAAAGGCGAGCTCGAAGGTGATCGCGTCCGGGTGGGCGTGGAGCGTCGTGTGGATCCCGTACTTCACGAAGAGCTCGGTGCTGTCGCTTCGAACCATCGCGGTGTAGGAGTCCGGGTGATTGACGCTGCCGAGTGAGTTGAGTGGGCTGCTGCCGGCGCCGCCGTCGAAGAGGAGCCGGGGGATCGAGGCGCGAGCTCCGGCGAGACGACCAATCGTCGCGCACACGCGTGCGAACAGGGGGGTGTCGTAGAGGGCGCTCGCGTACTCGTACTGCTCGGCGTAGCGGTCGAGCGTGATGAGGGGGTGCGAATCGTTCGGGTTGGGCAGCCGCCCGTTTCGGAAGACGACCGTCGTGGGGTAGACGAGCATGCGTTCCACCGTCTCGTGCAGCGGCTCCACCTGCGGTCCCGCGAAGCCGAGGCTTCGGCACGCGAAGAGGAGGTAGAGCAGCGGCTGGAGCGCGTAGAAGTGGTAGTGGATCGACCCCTCGTACCAGAGGCCCTCAGGGGTCACGCCGCGCTCGAGCTGGTCAAGGACGCCGTACCTGCCTCCAAAGCCCCGGTCGATCAACTCCTGCGCGCCGAAGAAGACGCCGATCATCGCTTCGGCGCACTTGATCCAGAGGGGGATGTTGTAGATGCGGAAGGCGAAGAAGTCGAACAGATCGGCTTCGCGTGCGAAGAGTTTCTCGTATGCGAAGGCGAGCTCTGCCTCGCCGAGCTCGTCTCGCACAAAGGTCATGCCCAGCAGGATCGTCATCATCGCCACCGCGTCGTCGAGGTGCTGGTTCATGATCTTGCCTTCAAAGACCTTCGCCACCGCCTCGTTGTCGAAACGGTCGTACTCCGTCGCGTAGAAGGCGATCACCCTGCGGATGTAGTCGAGGTAGCGCTCGTCGGGCTTCAGACGGTGGAGCAGGGCCGACGCGAGAACGTTGGCGTTCGCCCGGCCGCGGTACATGTTGTTCCACGCCTCGTCGAGCTTCCCGCCCGAGTTCACGTGGCCGCAGGCGGGGCAGTGGTGCTCACCGGGACGCTCGAGGTCCACGGTCAGCCGTGCCGAACACTGCTCGCACACGTAGGCGTGGTACCAGCCCGCTTTCCGGTCGGCCGAGTCCTCGTATTGGTCGATCCAGGCGTCGACCTCAGCGGCCGTTCGGCCGACGAAGCGCCTCGCCCAGGCCTGGCGCTCGCTCCGCTCGCGGACCTGGTTCCAGTCTATGGTCCCGTTCAACCGTTCCGCTCCAGTCGCGCGCGCACCTCATCCAGATCGATCTCTACCGTTCTCCCTTCGTCCACCGAGCGGTTCGCGCAAAAGCCGATCAGGTGACCGGCGACCGAGTCGTCGAGCGACGTCGTGGAGATCGACGGCGCCTGGCCGTTGAGGTAGCGAAGGAAGTCTTCGACGAGCCGCTCGTCGCCGCCGCCGTGCCCGCCTCTCGCCCCCGTCATGTCGCCGCCTGTGTTGAGGTCGACCACCTCCTCCGAGTACTCGTGTCCCGGCCGGGGATCGATGTGACGGATCGCGAACCGGCTTTCCTCGAGCGCCCCCTGGATCTCGCCGTGGGTGCCGACGAGGTGGATCAACCGCGACGGTTTCGCCGTCCCGCCGATCATGTTGAGCGTCGCCGTGCACCGGTCGTCGAACTCGATCATGACCGACTGGTGATCCACGACGTTCATGTCGGTCCGCCAGACGCATCGACCGTACGGGCTCGTCTTCAGCGACTCGATCTTCTCTTCGATCGTCGGCGTCTCGATGTGCTCGATCGAGTCCCAGACGTAGAAGGCCCACCGGTTCGGATGGTCAATGTAGTGCTTCCTCGCCGAGTAGAGGCAGTCGGGCTCGATCCTGCAGTCGACGAGACACCGCCTTCCGGCGCCTTCCGGCGCCCGCTCGGGGCGAAACTGGAAGTTGCTCCCAAAGCTCGTTACCCGCGTCGGCATTTGACCGCTCTTCATCCATGCGATCAGGTCCAGGTCGTGGCACGACTTCGCCATGAGCATCGTCGAGCGGCAGTAGTCGGTCCGGCTCCACTTCCCCCGCACGTAGCCCACGGCGACATGGTGGTAGGAGACGTGCTCCACGGCCTGGACGTTGAGTATGTCGCCGATCGCGCCGTCGGCAACCCGCCGGCGGATCTCCGCGTAGAACGGTGCGTGGCGCAGCACGTGGCAGATGGCCACGCGGCATTTGTTTTTGTGGCTTGCCTCCACGAGCTCCCACATCTCCTCTTCGTTCGTCGCGAACGGTTTCTCGAGGAGCATGTCGTACCCGCGGTCGAGGAGCGGCAGCGAGGTAGCCACGTGCTGATGATCCATCGTCCCGTTGATGACGAAGTCCGCGAGCTTCGGATGCGCGGCGAGCTCGTCGGCCGAGGCGTAACAGCGCTTCGGGGGGATGCCGAAGCGCTTCGCCGTCTGCCCGCGCCGCAGCTCCGACGGGTCGGCGACTCCCACCACCTCGAGCTCCTCCGGGTGCGAAAGCGCGTACGATGCATACGCGACCGCCCGGTGGCCCGCGCCGACGATGATACAGCTCAGTTTGCGTTTCATGTTTGCTCCAACCACGATTTCACGCGGGCGACGTCCCGCTCGATCGCTTGCTCCTTCGCCGCCGCGTGCGCGCGAAGCTCGCTCGTGCCAAGACCGTCGAGCGAGAGCAGGAGACCGTCGCGCCGAAGCGCTTCAGGGCTCTCGTACGCCGGCGCCTCCTCGCCGAAGACGCCGCGCTCGACGTCCGTGCGCTCGAACCGGTTGAGCGGCGCGGCGTACCCGGTCGTGTCCTGGATCAGGATCCGGTCGAGGCGGCTCTCGCGGCGGATGACCGGAAGAATCGCCGCGAGGTCGATGTCGCCCTCCCCAAGCGGAACCCCCACGCTGTAGATCGTCTCTCCCAGGCGTACCAGTTTCTGATCCTTGATATGCGTAGTGGCGGCCCACGGCGCGAGGAGCCGCGCCGACTCGACCGGGTCGCCGTAGAGCGAGAGATCGTTCCCGGTGTCGAGGCACGCCCCGAGCCACGGGTCGTTGATCTGCTCGAGGCAGGTGAGGAGCTCTGTAGCCGTGACGTCCTCGTGGTTCTCGAGCGCGATCCTCACGCCCAGCTCCGCTGCGAGCGGAAGGCTCTGCTCCAGGTCCCTACGCGATCTCTCCAGGGTCTCCTTCAGGCTACCTTCAAACACCAGCAGTGTGCGCAGCACCCCCGCCCCGATCTCCGCGCAGAGCCGCAGCTGACGCTCGACCGCTTCCGGTTGCGTGCGCGCTCCGCCTATCTCGGCGAAGAGCCCCCGCTCCTCGAGTGCGGTGCGTACCGCCCGCAGATGCGCCGCGTCCGACGGATCTCCCCCGAGGAACCGGCCGTTCGGACCGTTGATATTGAGCTGGATGCCCGAGAGCTCGAGCGCCGCGATCGAGTCGAGCGCGCGAAAGACATCGTAGGTGCCGGCAGCGAGCGAGATCTGGTACGAAAAGCTGTCTATCCCGATCGTCATGATGCGCACGACACTACCATCGCCGGCCCGCCCCGTCAAAGCCCGGGCCCCGCCAGGTCAGCCGGAGCGATGCTCGCATCCCGGTCTTCGCCGCTCGTGATTTCTACCCGACAGATCGGATTTCCTCGAGCTCGGCAGCGATACTGCTCTGCTGTTCTTCAAGATCGTAGTCGTCCTGTAGTCCTATCCAGAATCGCGGGGTAGTGCCGAAGAACTTCGCAAACCTCAATGCCGTGTCGGCGGTGATTCGGCGTCTCCCATGGATGACAT
>SLST01000453.1 GCA_007130265.1 Spirochaetales bacterium | reverse complement strand
CAGATGATCCTTCGGGGTTTTGGTGCAACCGTACCCGTTGCGGACAATGCGACGGAGGCCGGTCGCCGACGCAACCGGCGGGTTGAGATCACGATTCTCGAGAACTAGCTACTTGCCGCCTCCAGGTCGATATGGTACCTTAAAGTCAACCAATCAAATTGGTTTACTTTGGTAGGTGGTGCCATGCCGATTGCACGAGACATGACAGAGCTCATCGGCCGTACTCCGATGGTGCGGCTGAACCGGCTCGGGGCCGGACTTCCGGGTACGGTGGTGGCCAAGCTCGAAAGCCTCAATCCAGGTTCGAGTGTCAAGGACAGGATCGGACTCGCGATGATCGAGACGGCAGAGGCGGACGGTACGCTCAAACCGGGGGCGACCATCGTCGAGGCGACGAGCGGGAACACGGGTATCGCGCTCGCATACGTGGGAGCCGTCAAGGGGTACCGGGTGGTTCTCACGATGCCTGACACGATGAGCGTGGAACGCCGCCGTCTGCTTCGCGCGTACGGCGCGAAGCTCGAGCTGACCCCGGGGCCTGAAGGGATGCGGGCCGCGGTGGCACGCGCGGAGCAGATCGTCCGCGAAACTCCGGGTGCAATCATGGCGAGCCAGTTCCGCAACGAGGCGAATCCGCGGGTACATCGGCGTACGACCGCCGAGGAGATCTGGGCCGATACCGACGGCTCGGTGGATGTCTTCGTCGCGGCCGTAGGAACCGGCGGCACGATAACCGGCGTGGGCCGAAGGCTCAAAGAGCTCAAGCCTTCAGTTACGGCCGTTGCCGTTGAGCCGGACACCTCCGCGGTCCTGTCCGGCGGGGCGCCGGGGCCTCACAAAATACAGGGGATCGGCGCAGGATTCGTTCCGGAGGTCCTCGACCGATCGGTAATCGACGAAATCGTCCTGGCAAGCTCTGACGACGCGACGCGGGTCTCCCGCAGACTTGCCGCTGAAGAGGGGATTCTCTGCGGCGTCTCGGCCGGGGCGAACGTCTGGGCGGCACTTTCGGTTGCCGCGAGACCCGAGAACCGTGACAGGATGATCGTGACCGTGATCTGTGATACCGGCGAGAGGTATCTGAGCACCTGGCTCTTTGAGGAGTAGGAGGAGTGGAATGAGTTACCGATTTGAGACGCTGGCGCTTCACGCCGGCCAGGTCAAGAGCACCGAGACTCCGAGTCGAGCGGTTCCGGTGCACCGTACGACCGCCTACAATTTCCGTGACACCGAGCACGCGGCGAACCTCTTTGCGCTCAAGGAGCTCGGCTACATATATACGCGGATCATGAACCCCACGCAGGAGACGCTCGAACAGCGGGTCGCCGCGCTCGACGGAGGGGCCGCGGCGCTCGCGCTCGCGAGCGGCACGTCGGCCATCTACTACTCGATCATCAATATCGCGGAAGCCGGCGACGAGATTGTATCGAGCTCGCACCTCTACGGCGGCACCTATACGATGTTCAACGATATCCTGCCGCGCTACGGAATCACCGTTCGCTTCGCCGACCCGAACGATCTCGATGCGATGAAGGCGGCGATCAACGAGAAGACGAGAGCGCTCTTCGTCGAGTCGATCGGTAATCCGGCGCTCTCCGTTCCGGATCTCGAAGCACTCGCGGATCTCGCCCACGGGCACCATATTCCGCTCATCGTCGATTCGACCTTCACCACCCCCTACCTGCTGCGTCCGATCGAGCACGGGGCGGACATCGTCTGCCATTCGCTGACCAAGTGGATCGGCGGTCACGGAACCGGAATCGGAGGGATCGTGGTGGATTCCGGTGCGTTCGACTGGACGAAGGGCCCGTTCCGGACGCTGAACGAGCCCGAACCGAGCTACCACGGCATACGGTTCGCGCACGACCTGGGGGATCTGAACCCGATCGGGTATATCCTGCGCATGCGCGTAGTGCCGCTTCGAAACCTCGGGTCGGCGATCGCGCCGGACAATGCGTGGATGTTCATCCAGGGCACCGAGACGCTCGCGCTGCGGATGGAGCGGCACTCGCAGAATGCGATGGCCATCGCCGAGTTTCTCGAAAGGCACCCGAAAGTCGAGTGGGTTCGCTATCCGGGGTTACCGACTCATCCGACGCACGGGAATGCCGTGAAGTACCTGAAGAAGGGATTCGGCGGGATGGTGGTCTTCGGGATCAAAGGCGGAAGGAGTGCCGGAGAGAGCTTCATCAACCGTCTCGAACTCTTCAGCCACGTGGCGAACGTGGGCGATGCAAAGAGCCTCGCGATCCATCCGGCGAGTACGACGCATTCGCAGCTTGACGAGGAGGCGCAGGACTCCGCCGGGTCCCATCCGGAGCTCGTCAGGCTCTCGATCGGGCTCGAGCATATCGACGATATCATCGCCGATCTCGAGCGCGCTCTCGCGCGTTCGGGGAGATGATCGTATGGCGCAGCGATTCGTCGTACTCGACGGGGACCAGACCGGACAGGAGCTGCTTGACGAGGCGCTACGCGTTCTCGGTGAAGAGGTGCTCGGGTTCGAGCTCGAGCCGGTACGATTCGATCTGTCGCTCGAGAACCGCAGGAAGACTGGGAATCGCGTCGTCTACGAGGCGGGAGCGGCGATCCGCGACCACCGCGTGGCGATCAAGGCGGCGACGATCACGCCGGAGGGATCCGGCGACGTCGGGAGCCCGAACCGAATACTCCGCGAGGAAATCGACGCGCAGGTGATCCTTCGTACCGGCCGCCGAATTCCGGGCGTCCGGCCCATCGCCGGTGTGTTCGCACCGATCAGCGTCGTCCGCATGGCGCGCGATGACGCCTACGGCGCGAAGGAGTGGCGCGAAGTCTCCGGCGACGACGAGGTCGCCTACCGGACCGAGAAGATATCGCGAAGCGTATGTCGCGCGGTCGCCAGGTACGCCTTCATCCACGCGAAACGCGTGGGAGCAAAGGTGTTCGGCGGTCCGAAGTTCACGGTGAGCCCGGTGTACGAGGGGATGTTCAAGGAGGAGATGGACGCTGCCGCCGCGGAGCATCCTGACGTGACGTACGAGCCGCAGCTCATAGACGCGACGTTCGCGCTTCTGCTTGCCACCAGCGGTGATCCGCTCGTCATCCCGTCGCTGAACCGCGACGGCGATCTGCTCTCGGACATGGTGCTTCAGATGTTCGGTTCGATTGCCGGATCGGAGTCAATGGTCATCTCGCTCGACGAGGCTGGGATGGTGAGCGGCGTCATGGCCGAGGCGCCGCACGGCACCGCGCCGGGCCTGCAGGGCAAGAACGTCGCCAATCCCATGGCGATGATACTCGCTGCGGCCGGCATGCTCGCACACCTGGGAGTCGCGGAGGCGCAGCGTGCGAGCCGGGCCGTCTATGAGGCGACACTCGAGAGCGTCTTCGAGGGTAACCGGACCGCCGACCTCGGTGGAACGTCGTCTACGACCGCCTTCACCGATGAGGTCATCCGTCGGGTGAAGAGCAAGATCGAAGTGTGGCGCGCTATGGGATGACGATCGTGGTCCCGAGGGGATGCGGCTCGAAGACGATAGTCCCGCGCCGCAGGGCCTCGAAGCTCGCCCGCCGCGCGTCACCGGCGGCAAGATGCCGGACGGTCAGCCGAAGCAGGGCCGACGTCATTGCGACTGCGGTCGCAGGGATGAGTTCCGCCGGCGTCAGCGACCGCCAACGCTCCTCGATATCACTGTAGCTGCTCTGCAGGTAGTTCAGGTTTCGTGACTGCACCGACGGCGGCAGGAGTTGCGCGATGAGGATCGCGCTCGTGACGGCAAGCGCGACGTCGGTCGCCGCAAAGGCGATCGCTGCGCCGGTCTCGCCGTTGACGTAGTGCCCGAGCCCGGGAGCGACCCACGAGTACGCCGCTGAGCGGTTAACATGGGCGCGCTCCTGCTTCGCGACCGAGATCAGGTCCACAGCCGCGGCGATCCGGCCTACCGTGAGACGCGAGACCGGCTCGTCATCCCACGGTACGCGCACCGATGTCAGCCGTTCTTCGGCCGGGGTGCGCTCGCGTGCGGTGCGCTCGTCCGCAGGCGGCTCGCCCAAAGGCGGTTCGGCGGCGAGCGGCGCGGGTCCCGACGCGCAGAGGACCAGAAGCCCGAGCGACCAGACTGCACGACCGAGCCCCCTCATCTCAGTTTCCGATATACCGGTCGTAGTCCGAGACCAGCAGGTGGATCGGCTCTTCGTCCTCTTCGATCTCCGGGTACCGGCCCAGCGGCGTGTAGAAGCGGTTGTCAGTCTCGTCGTCGTTGACCTTGCTCACCTCGCCGGTGAGCACGAGGCCGGCCCCGGGCTCCCCGTAGAATCGATGGTAGAGGCGCGGGACGAGGGTGATGCTCTCACCCGGTTCGAGCACGATTCTACCGCCGGCATCGACCGTGCGGTCGATCGCGTCGACCGACACGGTCACCGGCTCATCCGAGAACTCGTCGTCGTCGGTAGCGCGGTAGAGCTCCAGGACGAGCCGCCCGCCGCCGCGGTTGATGATGTCCTCGGTCTTGTTCCAGTGGTAGTGGAACGGTGTTTCCTGATTCTCGCGGACGATCATGATCTTCTCCGCGTACGGGCGGATCGGGTCGCCGGCTTCGCCGTTTCGCATCGCGAACAGGAGGAGTCCGCGTTCCAGATACGGCCCGCCGCCGAAGTCAGTGACGTCCCAGCCGAGCTTGTGCCGCACGATGCGTTCGCACGAAGAAGCTCTGCGCTTCCATTCGTCCGGCTTCCAGGAGGCCCATGGGGGCAGGTGGAAGCGCATCGTGTCAAAGAACTCTTTGGCCTCAACTATGTAGTTGTTGATCTCACTGCGTGTCATTCCCGGTATTCTCCGAGTATCATCCGAGGTCGTCAATACGATCGGGACGTTCGGGGAGTACAAGCATTGCGATGACGTAGAGGACAATCCCCGCACCACCGGCCATAGCGAGCAGTACGAATCCTGTGCGAACCGGCGTCGGCTCGATCCCAAGGGCGTCGGCAACTCCGCTGCACACGCCCGCGATCGCTTTCTCCCGCCCCAGGTACACACGTCTCATGGGATACTTCTACCTCCGATCCGGCCGGTTGACAACAGCTCCGGGGCCCGGTGATACTTTGCCTCGAAGGATCGAGGAGTCATGAAGGACACGGCAGGACGAAGGGGCGCAAGCCGGGAGAGGATCATCCGTGCCGCCGCCAAGCTCATCATCGAGAAAGGGGTTGCCAACACCAGCCTCGCAGACATCGCGGATGAGGCGGGAATCAGCAAGGGCACGCTGTACTACTACTATCCGACCAAGGGTGATCTCGTTTTCGACATCAGTGTGCGGCACATGGACCACATCACCAGGACGATCCGTTCGTGGATCGCAGGGCGCGGACGAAATGAGAGCGCCGAGCGGGTGCTCCAGATGGTCGTCGAAACGATCCTGAAATCCGAGACTCGCGGTTACATCCACTTCTATCTGATCGAAGAGGCCCTCAGCGGGAATCACGAGTCGCTGCGGCATCGGTTCACCGAGGAGTACGACAGGTGGCTCGAGCTGATCGGGGAGGGCCTGCGTCTCATCATGGAGCCCGATACCGATTTCACCACGGTGTCGCGCATCATCCTCTCGAGTATCGACGGGCTCCTGCTGCAGAACCTGCTCGGGGTCGGCGCGATTCCGCTCGAGCGCGTCAGCAGCTATTTCGCGTCGAATCAGATCGCCCGTGAATCTTCTCCTGCTTGAACCGGGCGAGCGCGTCCTCGAGTTTCGCGACGCAAGGGCGGCGCACATCCGGAAGGTGCTGCGACTCCAAACCGGCGGTTCGCTTCGTGCCGGTGAGCTCGGGGGGCCGACCGGCACCGCACGGATCGTGCGGATGGACCGGGAGGGGATCGAAGTCGATTTTGAGCCGACCCGCGATCCGGCGACGCTCGCGCGAGTGGAGTTGCTGCTCGGTCATCCTCGTCCCATCGTGCTCAGACGGTTGCTGCGCGATCTCACCGCGATCGGGCCGGCCCGCGTGCTCGTTGCCGCCACGGAGCTCGGGGAGCGAAGCTACGCCGACTCGAACCTCTGGGAGGACACGCGCACGCCCATGCTCGAGGGTGCCTCGCAGGGCGGCACGACGCTCCTGCCGCAGCTCGTGCGGGCAGATTCGCTCGATACGGCGGTGAGCATGCTCCATTCACCGCGGGCCCGACGGCTTCTGCTCCATCCCGACGGGGATGCCGCTCCCTTTGGCTCCGGGCCATCGTTGCGCAGGGACGAGTGGGTTGCCGTTGCGGTCGGCTCGGAACGGGGGTGGAGCGACCGCGAGATCGAACTCCTTCTCTCGCGCGGCTTCTCGCCGCGCACCCTCGGTTTGCGCGTTCTTCGAACCGAGATCGCCGCGACGATCGCCGCCTGGCGGGCGGTTTCATGGTACGATGGGCCGCATGAAGGGAGTACGACTGACGACTGAGCGTCTCATCGTGCGGGATCTCCCGCCGCGTGCCGGAGAGAAGGTGGCCCGGTTCCACCAGGAGAACTGGCACTTTCACCGACAGTGGGAGCCGTTTCGGGGCAATGAATACTTCACCGCACCGCTGCAGCGGCGTGTGCTGCGCTATGAGGCGCGATCGGACTCAAAGCTGCACCTCTGGCTTCTCCTCCGCGACGGACGGCGCAGGCGCTGGCGCGACCTGTCCATCGTCGGTTCGCTCGCCCTGTCGTCGATCGAGCGTGGTTCCGTGCAGAGCTGCCTGCTCGGGTATAAGACCGACGCGCGGTACGCCAGGCGAGGCTACATGCACGAGGCGCTCGTCGCAGTGATCACCCATGCCTTCACGACGATGGGGCTGCACCGGATCGAGGCTACCGTCATGCCGCGCAATCGCCCCTCGCGTGCGCTGCTCGAGCGCCTGGGGTTTCGCGAGGAAGGGTGCGCGCGCAAGCTCATCCTTATCCAGGGCGTCTGGGAGGATCACCTGCGCAATGCGCTCCTGAGCGACGATTGGCCCGGGGGACCGGACAAAAGCGGCCCACGGTCTTGACCCGCAGATTCGGCTTCACTATATCTTATCTCTACCAAGGCAGGAGTTTATGTCCAGGAAATGCACGATCACCGGCAAGAAGCCGCTTTCGGGAAACAACGTCTCTCACGCTCACAACAAGACCCGGCGAACACAACTGCCGAATATCCGCAAGAAGCGCATCTACGTGCCCGAGCTCGGCCGTTTCGTCCGTCTGACCGTTTCAACCCGAGCTCTGCGTTCGATCAGCAAGGTCGGGCTGCTGGCCTACCTGAAGAAGCACGATCTGCAGCTCAAAGACGTCGTCTGACCTCCAGAAGGTACGTCTCGGCTACAGCTTCCCCGAGTCCTTCGCGATCTTCAATGCGGTTGTTGCATCGATCTTCTCGATCTCCTCTTCGCTTCGTCGCTCTTCCGGCAGCGTAATGTTCTTCTTTCCCACCTTGATGTACGGCCCGTACTTGCCGTCATGAATGGCGACCTTCTTCCCTGAGGTCGGGTCGGTGCCCAGATCCTTGAGCACACGCGACTGTCCCCGGCCCCGTTTCGGCTCAGCGAGGATCTTCAGCGCCCTGGCGAGTTCGACGTCGTACGCGTTATCATCGCCCTTCAGGCTTCGAAAATCTCCGTCGTGGACGACGTACGGACCGAATCTCCCGTTGTTTGCTACGACCTCCTTGCCCGTCTCGGGGTGGATCCCAAGGGTTCGCGGGAGGCTCAGAAGACGGACGGCGTCTTCGACCGTCACTTCTCTTTGCGAGCTCTCCTTGGGCAGCGTCGCGCGCTTGGGCTTCGGGTTCTCCTCGGTCTTCTCCCCGAGCTGCAGGTAGGGGCCGTAGCGCCCGACGAGCGAGTAGATGGGCTCTCCGCTCTCAGGGTGATGACCAATCGGCACCGGACCGTTCTTCTGGATCTCGATGATCTCTCTGACCTCTTCTTCGGTCAGGTCTCCGGGGGCCATCTCCTCAGGAATGGAGGCGTGGACCTCCCGCCCGTCGACCTGTTCGACGACATAGGGGCCGAACTTTCCGATTCTGACGTCAGGGACCGACTCCAGTTGCGGAAGTGATACCCTGCGACACTCCTCAGGTTTGATCTGTGACTCGCGCTCCTCGACGAGGCTCTTCAGGCCCTTCTCTCCGCAGTAGAAGCTGCGAAGATAATCGAGTCTGTCCCGCTCCCCGTATGAGATCTCGTCGAGCGCCGCCTCCATCTCGGAGGTGAAGCTGTACTCGATCAGGTAGTGGAAGTGCTTCTCGAGCAGTTGCATGACCGCGTAGCCGGTGAACGTGGGCACCAGAGCGTTCCCCTGCTTGCGGATATAGCCCCGCTCGAAGAGCACGCTGATGATCGAGGCGTAGGTCGACGGGCGACCGATCCCTTCCTTCTCGAGCCGCTGAACCAGGCTCGCTTCGGTGTAGCGTGCAGGCGGTTTGGTCTCGTGGAAGACGCTTTCGAGCGCGGCCACGTCAAGAACCTGGCCTTCCTCCAGTTCAGGGAGGAAGGTCTCCTTGTCGTCGAGCGCCGCCTCAGGGTCGTCCTTGCCCTCCACATAGACCCGGATGTAGCCGGGGAAGAGGATACGCGTACCGGTGGCGGTAAACACGGCGTCACCGACGCCGATCTTTGCGGTCACCGAAGACTTCCTTGCCTCTGCCATCTGACTCGCGAGGGTGCGCTTCCAGATCAACTCGTAGAGCGTCCGCTCTTTGCCTTCCAGCCCCGTCTCATCGGGGTGGACGAACCGCTCGCCCGCGGGGCGGATCGCTTCGTGGGCCTCCTGCGCGTCACGGGTGTTCGCGGTGAAACGGCGCGGCTCGGCTGAGAGAAACTCGTCGCCGTAGAGCTCGCTGACCGTCGATCGAGCGCCGGTCAGGCCCTCCTGCGAAAGCGCGGGCGAATCGGTGCGCATGTAGGTGATGAAACCCTGCTCGTAGAGGCGTTGGGCCGTGCGCATCGTCTCGCGTGCCGAAAGCCGCAGCTTCCGGTTGCCCTCCTGCTGAAGGCTGGAGGTGATGAACGGTGCCGCCGGGCGCGAGTTGAACTGTTTCTCCGTGAGCGAGCGCACCGTCCATGGCTGATCGCGTATGTCGCCTGCGAGCTTCCTCGCGGCAGCCTCGTCGAGCACCACGACGTCGCGGTCCTTGAGAACGCTACCGT
>SLST01000256.1 GCA_007130265.1 Spirochaetales bacterium | reverse complement strand
GTGTGCCGGCGTCAACGCTCGCGCTCGAGAAGAGCGCCTGGGAGAGATCGAGATCGAAGCCGCGTCTGCGGTACGAGAGACGCACTCGCCTGCACACAAGCGATTCCAGATAGCGATCCCACGGCATGGACTGATCATAGGCCGAATCTGTGGTAAGGAGAAGACGGTCAATACTCGATCGCGTAGGCGAGAAGGCAGACGTCTTTCGCCCCGCCTGCGATCAGCCGTTCGGCGCAGCTGTCCGCTGTGGCACCGGTGGTGAGCACGTCGTCGACGAGCACGATCCGATGCGGAACCGCACGATGTGCTTTGAGCGAGATCGACGCGAGCGCGTTTGCACGTCGGTCTTCATACGAGAGCGCCTTCTGCGAGCGTGCGTGTCGCGAGCGCAGAAGCTCCTCGATGGGCACACCGGTGAGCCGCGCGAGCTCGCGCGCGATGACCACGGCCCCGGCGAAGCCCCGGCGGCGAACGGAGCGCAACGACGAAGGCACCGGCACCAGCGTCACCGGTGGCGTGAAGGAGCCGACGAGCGCCGGCGCGAGCTGCTCGGCCACAAACCGGCCGAGGCTCTTGTGCGGTGCGAATTTGAACGATTCAACGACGCGTTCGGGCACCCCTGAGTAGCGGTGCATCACTACCGCCCGACTGAACGCGAACACCTCTCTTCTGCACCGTTCGCACACGCGGATGAACCGCGGAACCGGAACGCTGCACACCTCACACCGATTACCGGCGGATGCCGGCGCGCATGCGTCGCGGCATGCGGGACACAGCGCGTATCCGCGCAGCAACTCACAGACCGGATGGTCGCCGTAGCGGTGGACCGCGCCGCACACGGTGCAGTGCGCGGGCACACAGACATCGAGAAGTCCCACGGAGGATAGACCGCGGAAATGCGCCGAGCGCTTCTCTACCCTTTTCCAACCCGGCGCTTCTACGCTAAGCTGCGGCAATGCGCCGCTACGATTACGTGATGGCCGGGGGAGGGATGGCGGGCCTGAGCCTCGCGTACGCGATCACCGGCAGTCGACTCGCCGAGAAGTCGGTGCTCATCGTCGACCCTGAGACCAAGGGTGAAAACGATCGCACGTGGTGCTACTGGACGCGCGCCGGCCACCCGATCGAGCCAATCGTCTCGCACGTCTGGTCGGCGCTGCGGTTTGCCTCTCACTCGTGGACCCACGATTTCGACCTGGGAGACTACCGTTATGCGATGGTCCGGGGAGACGACTTCTACCGCGAAACACTCGACAGACTCGAGCAGCATCCGCGCGTCGAGTTCGAACGGGGACGCGTGATCGCTATCCATGATGAGGACGGCTGCGCGCGGGTAGAGACCGACCAGCGATCGGTCCTCGCCACCTGGGTCTTCGACAGCCGGTTCGAGCCGCAGGAGTACGAGCAGCGCTCGGGCCCGCATCACTACCTCAAACAGCACTTCGTCGGCTGGATAGTCGAGACGCAGCAGCCGGTCTTCGATCCGCACACTCCCACGCTCTTCGACTTCCGCACCCCGGGCCACGGTGAGATGCGGTTCTTCTACATTCTGCCGTTCTCCGAGCACCGGGCGCTCGTGGAATACACGCTCTTCTCCGCTGAGCTCCTTAGCGACGCCGAGTACGTCCGCGCGATCGAGACCTATCTGCGCGACGTCGTGGGAGTCACCGAGTACCGCGTCGTGGATCGCGAGCGCGGCGTGATCCCGATGACGGACGAACCGGTCGTCCGACGCGAGGGGTGCCGAACACTCGCTATCGGCACCCGCGGAGGCCGGGTGAAGGCGAGTACCGGGTACGCGTTCCGCCGCACGCAGCTCGATTCGCAGGCGATCGTCGAGTCGCTCCTTCGACACGACCATCCTTTTCACCTGCCTGCAGCGCCCCGCCGCGCGCGGATGCTCGACACGATGCTGCTGCAGGTCATGTACCGCCGAGGCGAGCTCAGCGAGCGGGTATTCACCGCGCTGTTTCGTCGCAACCCGATCGACCGTCTGCTACGGTTTCTCGACGAGGAAACGTCGCTCGCGCAGACGCTCGCGGTCATGGCGACCGTACCAATCCCTCCGTTCCTTGCCGCTTTCTGGCGAACGCACGTACTGAAGAAGGTGTAAAATGGTCTCTCTCGTCTCTTCCATCTGGACGCCGGCAACGATCGTGTCGGTCCTCGCAGGTTTCTGGGTGCTTGTCATGATCAGCGTCCCGATCATCCGATGGGTTGCAGGTGCGGGCGCCGAGCGCGTGGGCATCGCCTCCGGGGTCTTCGCCCAGGTTGCGGTCGTCTTGGTCGCGCTCGCTTCGACTCTCGGCTGGTTCACGCTCGTGGTCGTAGTGCTGATCCCGGTGCTCGGTTGGGCGAGCGAGGTGCTCGGCTCGAAGACAGGCATACCCTTCGGTGACTACCACTACACCGACGTGCTGCAGCCGCAGGTGGCGCATGTTCCCGTGCTGATACCGCTCGCCTGGCTCATGATGATGCCTCCGGCGTGGGCAGTCGCAGCGGTCGTGGCCCCCGACATGCCGTTGGCTCAGTGGGCGATTGCGGCGGCGGCGTTCACCGCATGGGATGTCTATCTCGACCCGCTTATGGTGAGGTGGGATTTCTGGCGCTGGAAGCGCGGCGGCGCGTACCTGGGTATTCCCCTGGTGAACTACGTCGGATGGTTCATCGTCGCCTTCGCGATCACGGCCGTCCTGTCGCTCATAGCGGGGGCCTTCGGTATCGCCCTGTTCGACGGCATTCCGCACGCGCCGCTGGTCCTGGTTTTCCTGGTGACATGGCTCCTGCAGTTTGTTGGTCAGTTCGTCTTCTGGAACCTGCGAGCATCGGCTCTCGCCGGGTTCGTCGCGATGGGGCTCTTCGCCGCGGCGCTGATCGTCCGACTCGGCTGGTAGGCCCTCAGCCGGAAAGCTCGTGCTGCCATCTCGCGAGGCGGGCGAGCGCGTCGACGGGCCGCAGTTGATCGAGATCCATCGACGCGAGCTCCTGGAGAATCAGCTCGCCGGGATCGAACAGACCGGCCTGTCCGGGCGCATCGGTGACACGCGGCCGCTGGACCGCAACCCGTGAAGGTTCCTCGCGCCCCAGCAGGAACTCGAGGATCTCGGTGGCCCGGGCGATCACCGTCGCAGGCACCCCGGCGAGTCGCGCCACGTGGATCCCGTACGAGTTATTCGAAGGGCCTTCGACGACTCGTTTGAGGAACACCACCTGTTCGCCCTCCTCGCTCACCGTGAGCGACAGGTTCTTCAGGCCCTCCGCCTCGAGCGCAGTGAGCTCGTGGAAATGTGTCGCGAAGAGCGTCCGCGGCCGGACGGAATGGATGAGATACTCGGTTACCGCCTGGGCGATCGCAAGCCCGTCGTTGGTGCTCGTACCGCGTCCAATCTCATCCATGATGACGAGACTCCGGCTCGTGGCAGTTCTGAGGATGAAGGCCGCTTCGTTCATCTCGACGAGAAAAGTAGACTCGCCCCGGGCGAGGTTGTCGCTTGCACCGACGCGGCAGAACACACGGTCCACGACTCCGATCTCCGCCTCGTCCGCCGGGACGTAGCTGCCGATCTGCGCAAGCAGGACGATCAGCGCTGCCTGGCGGAGGTAGGTGCTCTTGCCGGCCATATTCGGTCCGGTAATCAGGGCGAAAAAGGCGTCCGCGGTATCGAGCGTGATACCGTTCGGCACGAACGAACCCGACGGCAGGTGGGCCTCAACCACCGGATGACGTCCGGCTGCGACGAGTAGCCTTTCGTCGGTCGTCAGGCGCGGCGCCGTGTATCCGTGCACCGTTGCAGCCTGAGCGAGAGCCTGCAGCACATCGAGGCGGGCGAGCGCGGCGGCAAGATCAAGCAGATCGTCGGTACGCCGTGCAACCTCGTCGCGAAGCGCAAAGAACAGCTCGCGTTCGGTCTCGATAATCCGATCCGCGGCGTCGTTCAGCTCGGCCTCGATCATCGAAAGCCGCTCGGTCGAGAAGCGCTCGGCATTCGCGAGACTCTGGCGCCGGACGAAGTGTGACGGGACACGCTCGGCGTTTGCCTTCGTCACCTCCAGGTAGTGGCCGATGACCCGGTTGAAGCGGACCTTGAGGCTCGCGATTCCGCTTGCCTCGCGTTCCTCGCCGACGTACTGCTCAAGCACTCCCCGCGAGTTGTCCCGAAGGTCGTGCAGCTCATCGAGGCGCGCGTCGTACCCCCGGCGGATCATGTTCCCTTCGGTGACGAGCGTTGACGGCTCGTCTACGAGGGCCTTCTCGAGCAGTCGGCTCAGCTCGAAGCACGCCTGTCGGGCTTCCGGCGAGAATGAACGGCAGTACTCGAGGTCCGCTGCCGGTCCGCCGCTCAGGCTGTCGTAGAGGAGCAGCGCGTGATCGACCGACGTCCGCACGGCGACGAGATCCTTCGCGTGCGCCCGCTCCATCGCAACGCGTCCGGAGAGTCGCTCGAGATCGAGAACCCGCCCAAGCTCCTCGCGCAACCGGCCGAGCTCACGCTGATGGCGATAGAGGAGCGTGACCTGTGTCTGGCGGTGCCGTATCTCGTCGATGTCTCGCAGCGGAGCGAGCACCCACTGTCGCAGAAGGCGCCCACCCATGGCGGTCCGGGTGAAGCTTATCGTGTCGATGAGCGTGTAACGCCGCGATCCATCCTGGAGATTGGCGACAAGCTCGAGATTCCGAATCGTGCTCTCATCGAGGCCTACACAGTGATGGCTCTCATCGACCCGCAGGTTGCGGACATGCGAGAGGACGCTGCGGGCCGTATCGCCGACGTAGTCGAGCAGGAGGCCTGCGGCGAGCGGCACCGCAGACGTGTCATCGATACCGAACGCCTTCAGATTCAGCACCCCGAGAACCCGGCACACTCGTTCGTGTGACCCGCGCACATCGAAGTTCCAGTCGGGATAGCGGTTCACGAGCAGATCGCTGCGCTCTTCGAGCGCGCGGGAAATCCCTTCATAGTCGAGCAGGGAGTGTTGCACGAGCGCCTCGCGCGGCTGCAGACGCGCAAGCTCGCGCCGAAGATAGACGGCCGCCTCCGTCATCGCCGCGGACCCGAGCCCGAACTCGCCGGTCGACAGGTCGATGTACGCGACGGACAGGCGGCCGGCTGCGGCGGCGACCGACATCAGGTAGTTGTTGGCGCCCGCTTCGAGATAGTCCTCTTCGACCACGGTACCGGGAGTGACAATCTCCACCACCTCCCGGTCGGCGAGCCCCTTTCCGTCGGGCTGCTTGACCTGCTCGCAGACCGCGACCTTGCGGCCGGCACGAATCAGGCGCGCGATGTAAGTTCTTGACGCGTGGTAGGGGACGCCACACATGGGCACCCCCTGCCGGCTCGTGAGCGTCAACCCGAGTAACTGCGACGCTTCAACCGCATCGCTTCTGAACATCTCGTAGAAATCGCCGAGCCGGAAGAACAGTATCGCGTCGCGGTGCCGATCCTTGATGCCGGCGTACTGCTGCATCATCGGCGTGGTGTCGGACATCAGCGGTACCGGGCGAGCAGCTCCCGTATGACCTTGTCGGTGATATCGATCTCCGGACTGTACCAGAAGAGCCCTGTCCCGAGGGCGCTCGTCTCGAGAACCGACGTGAAGCCGTTGTCCTGCGCGACGAAGCCGACGGTATCATAGAGACGCTGGTAGAACTCTTCGCCCGCAAGCGAGTTCTGCAGCTCCCGCTGCTCGGCGAACCATCGCTCGCGCATCGCGATGATATCCTCCTGGAGAGCCTCGATGTCCTCGCGCAGGCGCCCGGCGGTCCGGCTGTCGTTCCGGTCGAGCGCGGTAGTGCGTCGCCTCTGATAGTCGTCGAGCAGCTGCTCGGCGGCTCGCAGATCGGCGCGGAACTCCTGCTCCGCCCGCCGATACTCGCGCACGGCCGCCGAGTCCTGGTAGAAGTTCAGCAGCACCTGCTCGAGGTCAAAGACCGCGGTCGTCGTCAGCTGCTGAGCCGGTGCCGAGATTCCCGCCGCCAACATCATCAGAACGACAAGCGCGGCACCGGCGATACGAGCGGCCACGCGAGGCCGCGTAACAATCTTCATTCTCTACTCCTCAGAACAGATCTGCACCGATCGCGAAGACGAAATCGAGCCCGCCGTTTGGTCGGTCGCGGAAGTTGAACAGCCGCCCCTCCTGCCACTCGACCGCACCGGTCTCGTCCAAACGGAACCGCTTTGTCAGGTAGAGCCGAATGGGGAACTGCGGGATGGTGAACCGCAGCCCACCGCCGAGCGTAAACAGCATGTTCTGCGGGCCGATCTGGCCGATCTCAGACGGCTGGTCCCAGAGGGCGACCGCGTCGACGAAGGCATCGGTCCAGACGACCTGTTCGACGATGGGCGACCGCAGCTCGACCCAGTTGTTCCAGAGCGCCTCGCCGCCGGTGACCGGTGGCCAACCGCGGGCGATGAACATCTGGTTGGTCGCGAGCAGATCCGGACCGGCGATCGGTCGCTCGGCACCGGCGTACGCCGACGGGAGCCAGAAGGTCGGCAGAACGAATGAGATACCCGAATGAGCGGCGAGCACCGCCTTATAGTTCCACTGCTCGAAGACGGGAACGTCCCAAAGCGTCAGATACCCTTCGGCTCGAGAGTCGGTGCGGATGTAGTGACGGTCACCAAAGAGGAAACCGCCGACGAAGGCGACACTCTGATTGAACAGATACCCTGACGAGGGACTGAGTACGAGGCCGCGGCGCCTGTCGAGCGTCGCCGACAGCGAAAGACGGTTCACAAGCTGCCAATCGTAGAGCGTTTCGCGCAGAGCGGCGTCGAAGGGCCGGTACTCGAGCGGCTCGTAGTCGATGAAGCTCAGCGACGAGCGTACTCTCGTGCCCAGGCTCAGGGTCCCGAGCGGCGTGCGGAAACGATACCCGGTGTTCCCACCGATACCGATGTTCCACTCGGTGTACTCCATCAGGTACTGTTCCGGAATCGCCGAACGACCGCCGGCGAAGACGTAGTCGGTAACCAGATCGTACCTCTCGATCGCCTCCGGCGTCGCCTCGCCGGGGAAGATATCTCCGGCCTGGTAGGTTTCCCCGGCGTACTCCGTCTCTTCGCGGAACACATAGTACCCCTGAAAGGGGTCGGGGACCGCGTTGCTGTCGCCTTCGCTGAACACCGGCGCGAGTATGTCCTGCGGGATGTTGCTCCGCTTCGAACGGTTCACGCTCACCTCACCGCCGATCGACCACCGTTGTCCGGCGAACCAACGCTCGAGGAAGTTCACCGTGAGGAGCTGCTCAACCGGAGATAGCTGGGTCTGAAACCCGATCGTCTGACCGCGTCCACGGAAGTTCCGATCCGACCATCCGAGCTGAGCCGAGATCGGGAAGTCGGTACCTCCACCGAAGGCGACGCCGAACGTGATGTCCGCCGTCTGCGCCTCCTCGACATTGATGACGAGGTCCATCAGGCCCTCTACGCTTCCTTCCGGAGTCTCTGGGTTGATCGCAGAGAAGTACTGTAGATTCCTCAGGTTCTGGATACCTTCGCGTATGCGCGAGACACTGAACACGTCGCCCACCTGCAGGGGTATCTCGCGCAGGATGACGTCGTCATCGGTCTTCTCGTTGCCTCGTAGGATGATGTTCTCGATATGCGCCCGAGGCTGTTCGACGATCTGCATCACATACTCGATCGAGAGTGCCTGTTCGTCGCGAAGCTCCTCTACGTCGAAACGGTTGAAAATGTAGCCGTTCTGGTAGTAGACATCCTGCACCTCGGCGAGCCCCTCGCCAAGGCGAACCGCATTCAGAACCGCCTCGTCACGAAGACGGATGAGCCCACGCAGCCTCTCGTCGTCAAAGATCGTGTTGCCGCGAAACTCAATGCCGCCGAAAGTGTACTGGCTGCCCTCTTCGACGAACACCGTCAGCGTGAGATACGTGCGCTCGGCCTCTTCGTCGCGCTCGATCTCCTGCACGATATCGACAACCCGGGCATCGACGAAGCCGCGCTCCCGGTAGTACTGCTCAATGCGAATCCTGTCTTCTTCGAGAACGCGGTCCTGAAAGACCCCCGGGTTGAAGATGTTCTGCGCCTTCGTGTCCATCCGACCGCGTAGCGTGGAGGCGGAGGCGAAGCTGTTCCCCGAGAACCTGATCTCACGGACGGTGACCTGTCGACCCTCGGAGATCGTAAACACGACGGCGCTGCGGACCGGAGGGCCGGCATCGAGCTCCTCGACCCGGCTTGAGACCTGCACGTCGGGATACCCGCGCTGGAGATAAAGGTCCGCGATCGCCTGCTCATCGCGACGCCGTCTGGCGAGCGTGATCATATCCCCGGTGGAGAGCGATACCTCGCTCAGCAGATCGGAGGTCCGTATCCGCCGGTTGCCCACGAACCGTACCTCTCCAACCGTCGCGCGTTCCTCCACGGTAAATCGAATGACAACCCCGTCACCGGTATCCGGCCTCACGGCTTCGGGCAGGACGCTCGTGAAATAGTCGAGCGCATAGAGCCGACGCTGGAGTTCGAGGAAGCTCCGGTCCGAGAAGGGCTCGCCTATGTACGGCTCGACGATCGGCTGAAGCTCGCTCTCGGAGACGGAGGCGAGACCGACGAATCGGACGTCGCGGACCGTCTCTCCGACGTACCAGTCGCTCTCCTGAGCTATCAAAGGCATGGTAGTGAGTATGAGCAATACTGAAAGAGCGCGTCGCATGTAATCTCCTGCCTCCCGGGATCAGTAAGAGAACTCCCAGGAGAAGCTGATGGTGTTGTCGGCGAGGAAAAGAGAGCTCGGATCGCGCGGAAAAAAGCTCCACTCGAGCAGGAAGAACGGAGTTCGCCACTCCAGACTAAACTCTGACTCAACATCGATCCCTGCGAGGCTCGGTGGCTCGTAGGCCAGCGGCCGCGATGCGCGCAACTGCACGAGCAGCTCGAGGAATAGATCCGTCCCCAGGTACTTCCCCATAAACAGCGTCGTATTGTCCAAGTACTGTCCAAGAGAGGGCGCGCTCGTGTCAAGTGGGTAGGACACCGGAGCGATCACGCCGCGGAGCAGGTTCTGGAAGAGCTGCGTACGGATACTGAACAGGTCGAGCTGCAGCACATCACGCACGGAAGTCTCGAAACCACGGATGATCGCGAACTGGCTCACCACGGCGCTGGTGAGCAGCACCGCATCCGAGAAATCGAGCGGACCGCCGCCCTCGCCGACGAACACATTCCCGCCAAGAAGCGCGATGATCG
>SLST01000525.1 GCA_007130265.1 Spirochaetales bacterium | reverse complement strand
TCTCCGGACCAGCTCGCGAAGCTCGTGCTCCCACTGCGATCCCGCGACCGGATGATGCACATTGTAGAACTGACCGTAGGCATCCTGACGGGGAGTCCCGAGTGCCAGCAGCCCGGTTACGTCCTCGTGCGCGGAGAGGATGTCCGCCGGGTTCTCTCCCACCATGAGCGCGTGCGAGGTGTCCAGGCAGAAGAACACGTTCGGCTTCGCGAGCGTGCGGATGAACTCCACAGTCTCCGCGGCTTGCACGCCCGGCAGATCGAGGTTCCAGAGTATCGTCTTGGCAGCGAGCGGTCTGGTTGCGATGTAGAGTGAGATTCCGTGTCCAGCTGCCATGTCGGCGATTTCACTGAAAGAGTTCAGGAACGACTGCCTGGCCTGGTCGAGTGTGAAGTTGTTCTCCGCATTGCGATGGAAGGCGAAGAGCGCTTTGTCCATACCAAATAGCGCCATCTTCCCGAAGACCGAATCGATCGCCGCGATGGATTGCTGCTGGCGACTCTCAATGTTGCCGATGAGCGTGAGACCAGGGTAGAAGTTCAGGAGTCCGACGAAGTCCACGATCGCGTCGAGCTTCTGCCTCCTGAAGAACGCCGCCTCCGTCTCGAGATACTGGCTGTCACGCTCGCCGAGGTAGCGCGCCTCAATCTTCACTCCGGCGAAGTGCTGGCGCAATCGTTCACGGATCAGGATCTCCTCCCGCAGGTTCGTAACGTTCCAGAGCGAAAGAAGCCGTCCGTCCGATCGATCGCGTATGCGGGACTTCTCGGCCATGCGGCACGCGAGCGGGCCGAGTCTGATCGAGAAGAATCTGATGTCCCCAGGATCAATGACCCGATCGCCCCGCTTACCGGTGGCGGCGAGCGCACGATCCTTGACGACCATGGGAAAGTACCCCAGCGTGTCGGGCGGGCACGGCGGCAGCTCCCATTCCTCAACCGACGTGATGGTCTCCGCCGGCGATGAGAACTCGAACGTCTGCCGACTGGGGCCGTTGTTACAGACGCTGACGACCAGCTGGTGCTTTCCCAGCCATCCTGTCGTGTACTGCAGGGATTCATTACCCAGGTCGATCAGCTTCTGTTCACGGAACTGGTCGCTCAGGTACACCTTGACCGGTTCGAGCAAATCGTACGGCAGTGGGATGTCCCCATCCGGCTCGTTGTCGACCGGTCCCGACTCCGTCAACGGCTCCTCGTTCAGACCGTAAGGCGATGCGATGACGTCGATCAACCCTTGCCCGGTCCTGGATCGCACGATGAACGGCGCTCCATCGGCGACGGCGAGGATTTCCGCTCCTGGGCCCGGCACGACACTTGTGATGGCCGCCTGTCCCACCGTATACGAGATCCCGCGGTACTCGACCGTCACCTCTGAGCAAACCTGCGTCGCGCCCACTGCACGCAGACCAAGCCAGTCGAGGTCTGTCATGCCCTGTGCGTGCGCTGTCCACAGCACGACCTGGCCGCCGTTCTCGGCGAAGGCGCGTAGCTTGTCGGCAACCTCTGCATCAATGCGCTGAGTGCCCGCAACCACGAGCAGGCTGTAGCGACTGACGACTTCCGGTCTTGCGTCATTGAGCAGGATGTCGAAGGCGTCTCCGAACGGTGTGGCCGTCAGGAATCCGCGCTCGTCGTGGTAGAATCCGGCGTTTTCGTAGCCCGGGTAGATCATCGAGTAGAGTGCATGAATCTGGTAGTCACCCGGTTCGTACGGCAGATTCCCCCATGTCTTGTAGACTGAACGTGTGTAGAGATGCCGCGGGAAGGTCCAGCCGTTGTAGAAGTCGAGCATGATTGCCGTCGGCGTGAGCAGAACCCCGGGATTCGGGTGCTGCCGCGTGAAGCTCACACAACCGTGCTGCACTTCGCCGATCGGCGTCGGGCGAGCGACTTCTCTGCCTTCCTTGTCCCCGTCGAGCGACTCGGCGTAGAACCAGCCCGACTCGAATCCCAGGATCGAGCAGTTGTACGCGTAGTGAGTGTAGAGCAGTCTGCGAAGCAGGCTCAGACTCGTCCCGCATTCGGGTCCGTGCTCATCGTACGTGCCCTCATCGCCGGACTCGGTGTAGTTCTTCCAACCGAACCGGTTCCAAACCGACGCATTACCGAACCAGAGCAGACCGTACTGCTTGCCGGCGCCTCGCAGATAGGCATACCAGAGGTTGCTGTTCGGCAGCGCCTGAGCCGTCTCTGCCCCGAGCATGATGTGGTCGCCCATCGCGGCGAAGTAATGCCCGTAGTTCAACGAGCAGAGCACCGTGAGCACGTGACCCATATCGTCGGCCAGCTTGTCGAAGTAGTCGCGGAAGTTGATGTACTGGCGAGTCCGTTCCATGCTGTCGGGGTAGAGCATGTGCGCGTACGCTCCGATGTACCGCCCGTCCTGCTCGCCGTTGTCCGTCCCGAGAAACCGCTCGCCGAGCACGCGGCGCAGCACATCAAGCGCACGAGGCTGAACGCGGTACTGCCCCCAGCTCTGCCCGGCAGTACTGGTGCCCGGCACATATCCCCAGAAGTCGAAGAGGAACAGACCGCGTCGCTTGATGACCGCGACCAGCTCCTCAAAGTTATCCGCGAGAAGGGTCGAGACGAACGGCCATACGACCTTCCCCATCTCGATCTCCCTGGTGTAGAGGTCGAGCTTCTCCTCGATGTCAACGAGCTTATTGTCCTTCTCCGTGAATCGTCTCAGGGTTGCGAACTGGATCTCGTTATCGAGCGCGGTCCTGGTGGTCGCGCGGGCCCAGCGTGTCGTGAACTCCGGATGCTCCTCCGGCTCGTCGAGATGCGGGTATAGTCTCATCCTGTTTCTCCTTGTACCAGCCTTTGCGTCATTTCATCCACGAACTGATCGACCGTACAGTGCCACTCCTCCACCTTCTCCATGCCCGTAAGCCGGCTCGTGTCCGCGAATGCCCGGAGGATCGCCCGCCGGCGGGCAGCCGAGCCATGCTCAAGCCGCAGCGATGCGTACTGGAGCGGCAGGCGTGCGGCTCGTACCCGCAGCAGGAGCGTATCGTCTGAGGCACAGGCCTCCTCTGCCTCATCGAAGAGTCGCTCATAGGCCCGTATCAAGTCCGCTGTGAGGTATGAGGCGGTGGCGTCGGACGGTCCGCCGAAAACCCTCAGTCCGGCCCCGGAAGTCGCAAGCGCCCGGTGCATCGTGTCGACATAGGTTCCGATCGGCTCCGCGGCAGGACCGTAGTACCGGGTCAGGAAGTCGGCCGTGCCGCGTTCCACGTCGTAGTACGGATCCCAGGAGAGTTTCGCCAGCAGAAAGGCCCGCAACTCGGCAAACTCGCCACCAGTCTCGCGATTACCCTGCGAAAAGATGCCCTTCACACGGTGCTCCGCGAAGAACCGCATGTTCGGACCCAGGACATGCAGATTCGGAAACGGGCTCACCAGGTTCGAGAACTGGACGACGTAGTCCCATACGAAGAGATCGTCCGTAAGCGCTGCCCAGGCGAGGAGATCGTCACGGAACGACGTGTCTTCCGTGCTGTCCGGAATAGGACGCGACCGATCGCATTCTATGCTGCAGAGAGTAATGAGCACGTTATCCGCAGGCCTCAGGATACGCGGAGGCTTTCGCGAGTATTGATAGGCGAGCGTCGAGATGACTCGATCAGGGAAGTGAGCGGCGACCCGGTTGACGAAGGAGAGCAAGCTGCCCATATGGCTGCCTTCCCGCTCGTCGATCGCCGAGCAGCGTTCACATTCGCAATACCCGAGACAATCGTTCTGACTGACCGACCAGTAACGCGCCTCCGGCTGTTGCGCGATCCGGTCCTCCAGATCCTCCACGACGATCCGGAGAACCGACTCGTCCGTGAGGCACAACTGCCTGTCCGGAACGCGTTCCCCGTTGACGAGAGCGAAGTACTCCGGGTGATCGTCGTAGTACCGCTCTGGTGGGACGTGGAGGCTGAACGTGTGACACCACGTGCCCCACCCGATATGGAGCTCGCGCAGCATGTTGGGTGGGCACTCGCTTCCCTGTCCGTTCAGCCTGTTCGGTAGCGCAAAGTCCCGGTGCCAGGCGTCCCGGTAGAAGACCTCGCGGTACGCGAATGCCGGTGAGGCACTCTCGTTCAGAGGCCCTACGGCGAGATGCTTCAGGTTGGGTATATAGGCCGCAGTAGATGTGAGCCAGCGACATCCGATGTGGTCCTCGAGGAAGGCGTAGACGCCGTTCACGACTCCGGCCACACCGCCACCTGAGATGTACAGCCTGTCGTCCTCCGCGCGGATGACGAATCCCTGCTCGTCCAGATGTGCGAGTGGCGAGCACGCAGTTTTCGGATCGTTGAGACCCAGCACGATCTCCGGCCCCTTGCCGGCGGTCGTGTCGCGCGCGAGCCGGAACGGCCCCGCACCGGTCGCCGCGAGCGTGTCGCGCAGCGTCAGTCCGGCAGTCTCGATGTCAACCGGCGCGTCGCGCGGCACAACGATCGTCCAGGCGCCGTTTCCGGCGCTGGGCACGGGGCGATTGCCGAGCGCGTCCGCATTGCTGGTCGTCATAGCGGCGATCCTATTCCCGACGGGCTGCAGGCGCAAGAGCATGAGCCGGTTGCCGCCCGGGCAGATCCCGCATAGTATCGCCCCAGCACGGTGTCAGCAAGGAGTGATCTATGGCCCGATCTTTCATCGCACCCGCAGTGACAGTGGACGACACCAGGTTCACTGCTGTTGACCATCGCGGACACCTGTCCAGGCACGAGATTGTCTACCACGCGCCACCGACCGAAGGCTACGACGGGTTTCCAGTGGGAAACGGCTCGTACGGAGGGATGTACTGGAGTCTCGCCGACGGCATGGTCTTCCAGGCTAACCACACCGATACACTCGAGCATCCGGATCCGACCGGCGGTGATGAAGGGTGGGCGATCCTGCGCTCGTGCGGCAGACTCATGGTCAGGCACCCGTTCGCCGTGCATGACTGGCTGAACGTGGATCGGTACGAAGCGAAGCTGTCGCTCCACCGAGCCGAAGTGGAGACACGGTGCGAAGGCGCGTTCGGCTCGTTCTCTTCACGGTTCCTGGTGCATGCCGATCGACCGGTCGCGATGCTCACCTACCGCGCTGCGTACCGCGGACCGCTCGAGCAGGCCGGTGCACCGGTGTCCGTGCAACTCGAGCGATGGGGAAGCCGGGTGCTCAAAGGCTGGTATTCCAGCATTCAGTCCGGGGCCTCCATGGCACTGGGCGAAGCGACCTTCGCGCTCGACAAGGGTGACCTGTGTCTGCACTTCCGGTTCCGCGGCGGCTCGGCTGCACTGCGGCTGCGCGTGCTCGGCGCGTCGGCCGAGGCCCGATTGGTGCACGCACGGATGGGCGAACTGACCATCCCTGCCGCACCGGTACAGGAGTTCACTGTTCTGCTCTCATGCGTTGCCGGGAGCGAGGATCCTGATCCTCCGGCAGCCGCCAAAGCCGCCCTCGACAGCGCCGCGGCACAACTGCCGGAGGCCCTGCGAGAGACACACCGGCACCGTTGGGACGCGTACTGGCGTCGGTCGTTCCTGACCGTTTCAGACGACTACGTGGAGAACCTTTACCACCTGCACCTCTACCTGATGGGCTCGTCCAGCCGGGGGCACCACCCGCCGTACTTCAACGGAGGGCTGTGGATCTGGAACCGGGACGTTCGCAACTGGGTGAACCCGCACCACTGGAATCAGCAGCAGTCGTTCTGGTGTCTGCCGGCCGCCAACCGGAGCGATTACCTGATGCCATATCTCGAGACATACACCGAACTCATGCCGGAGGCGATGCGTGTTACCCGCGAGTGCGGCTACGAAGGTCTCAGATGGAGCGAGCAGCACGACTACGCCGGACGGCATATCGGCCTGCAGTCGGAATCGTTTCGTATGAACCACACTCCCGCGGCCCAGATCTCCCTGTTCTACTGGTGGCACTACCGGTTCACCGGCGATGTCGGCTACCTGCGCGATCACGGGTATCCCTTTCTCCGCTCCGTCGGCGACTTCTTCCTCGCCTTCATCGCGTGGAACGAAGCACGTGGCGAGTACGAGATCCCGCTTGCGAGCACCTACGAGGACGAGCGCCCCCTCAGGTTCACGAACACGATCACAACCCTGTCCATGGCCAGACGCATCCTCTCAATCCTCGACTCGGCCGAGGCGGTGCTCGGAGACCAGATACCCGTTGACGAGGACAAACGAGCGGCGCGGAGGCACATGCTGCGGCATCTGCCCGACTACCAGATCAACGAGCGTGACGCGGTGCGCGGTCCCACGCTCGCGAGCGGCTTCGTCAACGGCACGGAACTGCCGGAACGCGAGACCCACAACCACGGTCCGCTCTTCTGCCCCGTATTCCCCGCCGACGATGTTGGGCTGGCAGATCGAGGTACACGCCTGTTTGAAGTTGCTTGCAATACGCTGGCCACGTATCCTGCCAGCGTGACCGCAATCACTCCAACGGTGATCATCGCGGCACGACTTGGGATGGCCGAGCACGCACGGCGAAGGCTGCACACCATGATCGAGAACCTGCAGCACTTTCCGAACGGTCTGTTCTTCAATATCGACCACTGGTACACGCTGTCGCGCCGTATCAACGTGGACCTGGGAGAGCGTGGATCATCGGAGTACTGGGCCGCGCGTGGCTATGGGTCCGACGGTGTCGAGCAGTACCAGCGGGACTACCTCGAGGACAGGTGGTGCCGGTTCCGCAGGGTTCGGGTGCTGCCGAACGACTCTGAAGCCATTCCCGAGCACCGGGCCGACATCCCGGCCGCACCGTTCAGCCAGATGGGGATGGAATCGCTGGGCAGCTTTGCTGCGGGGCTTCAGGAGATGCTCCTTCAGAGTTACGAGAACGCGATTCGGGTTTTCCCGGCGGTTCCCGACGACTGGTCCGGAGCTTTTGCACTCATGGCCGAGGGCGGTTTTCTGGTGTCCAGCCGGAAGGACCCCTACCTGGAGCCCGAGTACGTGGAGATACGCAGCACACGTGGCGGACCGTGCGTCGTCGTGGTGCCGTGGTCCGGTGCGGCGGTCGTCACCGTGGCCGATGATGATCGCCCCGTGCCCTGTGAGCGCCGTAACGTCGGACTGAACGATGCGGTGGGCTTCGAGACGGAGGCCGGGCTGACCTATCTTGTACGCCCCGATGGCGCAGATATCCCGCCGGCTCGGACCTATACCGGCGTACCGAATCAGTCGCCCAAGCGATTCCGGGTAGCCATGATCGGTCGGCCGTCGGATTGGTGATCCGAAGCCTTAACGGCAAGATGGAGCTGCAATCACGTCTCGGCGTCCTGCCATGGATGCCAGCTGCGCGGTTTCCCGTAGTAGACGCGCACGCCGTGGCAGTCGACGATCCACTTCGGGCCGGCCGGCGTATCTGCGGGGACCAAGTCCACGGGCCGGCACTCCTGCGTGCCGGCGTCAACCGTGTACCGCCGGCCGCGTTCAGTCGCGAAGCTCCATGTCGACGGTCCAAGCCGTGTCGGCTCAACCGGGCCGGACGGTCCCCTGAAGCGCACCGGTGTGTCTTCCCGGTAGCGGAAGAGCTGCAGGGTGCACTGCTCACCCGCAAGGCTCGTTATCTCCACCCGCTCCACGGTGTCGCGACACCGGGCAGAGACGAGGAACGCTCCTTGGGCACGGAGGTCGCGGAACGCGCAGGCCGCCAGACGCTCCGGCAGCGCAGGGAACACCCGGAGTATGCCTTGGTGCGACTGGAGCAGCATCTCGTTCATGATGCACACAAGCGCCGACGGGCCCTCGAGGAACTGGATGTGACGGTCTCGTCCGGTGCGCGTGCTGGAGGTCGGGTAGATGACATGGTGCGCCCGCGCCTCGTTCCCAAAGTCATAGGCGGCTCGCTTTGAGTCGCGTGATGCGAACACTGCGTTCGAGAGTATGGTGATCATGCCGTTCGGTTTGAGGTACTCACTGATGCCGACATCCATGAGGTACCTGTCCAGCGTCTCTGCCAGCCGCAGGCGAGCGCTGCAGAGCGCCTGCATGACCCAGCCCTGCACGTCCGACCCGGATGAGCGGCCGGCATAAGACCGACGCTGTGTCCGCTCCTGATACGTGTCGACCGTGGCAGCAGCCAGGCTGGCAAGTGGATGGTCCGCATCGACTTCACCTGCCGGATACACCATGGAGATCAGTCCCGGGTGGGCAAGCATGAGGTCGTCCGGTGCTTCCAGCGAATCCAGGAACCGAGTCTCGGATCGCGGGTACGCCGGGAAGCGGGCCAGGCTATCGCGGACTGGTTCCAGCCACCGCGACCTGCGCCCGGTCACGGTGCAGCCCTCCACGTACCCCGTCCAGACGACCTTGATGAGCGCGAGATCATTGGTGACGTTGTGTGCCGGAAGTGGACCCTGCTCCGGTGCCCAGGAGGGACCGATCACAGGGCCGTCCGGCGTCTCACTCACCAGCGCGAGGTAGAACTTGCTGCATTCCTCGAGTATCGGGAGGGCAACTTCGGTGAGGAAGTTGACATCCCGTGAATACAGGTAGTGCCACCAGAGCGGGATGCAGTAATAGGCGCTCGAGACCTGCATGAGCCGGTATGCATGGCGGGCCATCTCGACGGTCGTGCCGGGCGCGGTCGCGATCGGAAACTTCGCTCCGTCGATCTGGTAGACCTCGCGTGTATGCGCCTTGACTGCCTCAAGCATGGCCCCGACGGTCCGGAAGTACGGTCGGCCGAGTTCCAGATGGTTCGATGAGAACAGGTACCAATGCGCCATGGAGAGGTTGTAATCGCCGTGGTAGTCTCCGTGCCACGGTGGTGTGGCTGTCATGTTCCACAGGCCGAACAGCCCGGGCGCCGTTTCTCCGCGCGAGGTCGATGCAAGCTGATAGATAGAGTAGTACCAGAGACCTTCGAGAAACCGGTCCGAGAGCTCGACGGCGGAATTGCTCCAGAACCCACGCCACCAATACCGGTGAGATTCGTAGGTCACGTCCCAGCCCCTCTCTGCAGCGGTAGCCAGTTGCTCGAGTGCCAAGTCAAGCGGATGCTGCGATTCCAGCGACGTTGCGACAGTAACATAGAGGTGGTATGCTTTTCCCAACGTCGGTTTCTCAAGATCCACATCCAGAGCAACGCTGTTCGGCAGGAGGACCGGGAAGCTCCCTGGCGCTCCGCGTACCGTTGCCGCCAGGACGTACTCGAAGCCGTCCGGGAAGCGGTAGCGAACGTAGATGGCCCTGTCACGGGTCCCGGTCTCCGGCGGACCAAGTGATTCGTCGGTCTCCCGTGAAATCGTGATGCGCTGC
>SLST01000136.1 GCA_007130265.1 Spirochaetales bacterium | reverse complement strand
TGGGCTGGATCTCGTACCGTTTGGCGAAGTGGATCGCCCAGAGGTACCCCCCGATCATCGCGGGGATCGAGGCGATCAGGCCGAGCCCGATCGTGAGGCCGAGGTCCGCTTCCAGGATCCCCGCGGCGGCTATCGGCCCCGGTGTGGGCGGAACCATGCTGTGCGTCGCATACAGACCGGTGCCCAGCGCCACCGCCATGACGGCCATCGACCGTCCCGTCTCCTTCGCGAGCCCTTTGTTCAGCGGGGTCAGGATGATGTACCCCGAGTCACAGAAGACCGGCACGGATACGACGTAGCCGGCGATGCTCATCGCGAGCGGCGCACGCTTCTTCCCGACGAGAGAGAGGATCGAGTTCGTCATCGCGAACGCCCCGCCGGACTTCTCGAGGATCGTTGCGATGATCGTTCCCGCGACGATCACGATCCCGATGTACCCGAGCGTCCCGCCGAAGCCGTTGCGTATGTTCGTGATCAGCTCGGGCAACGGCATTCTCACGAGCAACCCGTAGAGGAACGCGACAACAATTAAGGCGATGAACGCGTTCAGTTTGACCCGTGCAGTAAGAAAGATGAGTACAGCCACAGAGAGCACGAGGAACAGTATCGCTATCCCACCGGATACCATAGACGCCTCCTGCAGACAAGATTTGATCTATTGTAGATCCACCATCGTACGCGGTCAACGAGTAACGGCAGAGGCTCGGAGAGAAACCGCCGCTCACTCGTCGTGGCTCGCTACTCCACGAGCAGCAGCGCCAGATCGTTCACGTTTGTTCCCGTGGGGCCGGTGATGATGAGGTCTTTGGAGAGTCCGAGCGCCGCGTACGAGTCGTTGCTCTCGAGGAGTTCCCGCGGATTCCCTCCCTTCGCCCGGATGCGCTTCGCGCTGCCGCCGTCAACGATACCCCCGGCAGCGTCGGTCGGTCCGTCGGTGCCATCGGAGCCTATCGCGAGGAAGGCGAACCGGTCGGGACCTTCGAGCTCGAGCGCCACGGAGAGCGCCATTTCCTGGTTTCTCCCGCCGCGCCCGTCGCCGGTGACGTGGACCACCGTCTCACCGCCCAGGACGATCGCGCAGGGCGGGCTGAGCGGTCGGCCGGAGGCGCGAACCTCCCTCGCGATCGCGGCGATGAAGACCCCCGCTTCGCGCGCCTCGCCCTCGAGGAATGTCGTCAGAACCAAAGCCGAGTATCCCCTGCGGACCGCCTCTTCGCGCGCCGCCTCGCAGAGCACCGGCACGCTTCCTATCACGTGCGACTCCACGTTCGACAGCTCCTTCGGAGTCTCCTCTCGGATCGACCTCTCGAGCGTCTCCGGAAGCTTCAGCTTGTACCTGCGCACCGCCTCGAGTACCTCGTCGGTTGTTGTCTGGTCGGGATAGGCCGGCCCGGAGGCGATGCTGTCGAGCCGGTCACCCAGGACGTCGGAGAGCGCGACCGTCTCAACGCGTGCGGGTGCGACCTCGAGCGCGAAGCGTCCGGCCTTGACGGCGGAGAGCCGCTTTCTGACCGCGTTCACCGTCACGATGTCGGCACCGGCGCGCAAGAGCTGGTCGGTGACGTCCTTCACATGATCGAGCGTGATTCCGGGAAGCGGCTTCTCAAAGAGTGCCGACCCGCCGCCGGAGACGAGAAAGAGCACCGTGTCTTCCTCGGTCAATCCGCGGACCATCTCGATCGCCTCCGCCGTCGCCCGGATCCCCCGCTCGTCGGGGATCGGGTGCGAGGCTTCCCTCACGACGAACCGGTCGATCTCGCCGTCGGAGTGCCCGTCCTTCGTGATCACGATCCCGCGCTCGATTCGATCACCAAGGACCCCGGAAGCCGCCTGCGCCATCGCCCACGCGGCCTTTCCGATCGCGACCACGACGACCCTGCCCCCGTACGAGCGGTCTTCGAGATACCGCCTCACCGCGGCATCCGGAACGACCGACTTCACCGCCGCGAGCCCGATCTCCTTCGCGTCTTCGCGTGCGTTCATACCGTTCCTCCGCTTCTGATCCTACTGCGATTGTACATCCACCGCGGCGCCCGGGGCCACCGCCGGCACCACCTCGCGCGCCAACAATTCCGGCACCACTCTGTGGTAGAATCCCTCCAGCGGAGATCAAGATGGGCGACACACCACGTGCGAGACCGGGGCGATTCGAGCGGAACCTCCAATACTACAAGTTCTGCGCCTACGGGTTCCTCAAAAACCTCCGGTTCTACGAACCGTTTCTCATGCTCTTCTTCCTGGAAAAGGGGCTCACCTTTGCCCAGATAGGGGTGCTTTACGCGGTGCGCGAAGTGTTCATCAACGTGAGCGAGATCCCCTCCGGATTGCTCGCGGACACTCTGGGCCGCAGGCTCACGATGGTAATCTCTTTTGTCGCCTACATCGCCGCCTTTCTCATCTTCTACTCGGCCGCCGAGTTCTGGGTGCTCCTGCTCGCGATGGTCGCCTACGCCTTCGGCGACGCCTTTCGCACCGGCACGCACAAGGCGATGATCTTCGACTACCTGAACTCCAGGGGCTGGAGCGCCCTGCGGACCCACTATTACGGGCATACCCGCGCCTGGTCTCAGCGCGGGGCCGCGGTCTCCGCGCTCATCGCCGGCGGGCTCGTATTCTGGCACCGCTCCTACGCGCCGATCTTCCTGTTCACCATCATCCCCTACGTGCTCGACCTGATTCTCATCATGACGTACCCGCGCAACCTCGACGGCCCCCGTCACACGAGCGACAAGACGGTGCGCGACGAGTTCACAGGGGTGCTCCGATCGCTCATCGCGAGCATGCGCAATCCCGCCGCCCTGCGCGCGATCTCGAACCAGGCGCTCTACAGCGGCTACTACAAGGCGTGCAAGGATTACCTGCAGCCGATGCTGCGCTCACTTGCCATTACACTGCCCATTCTCGTTATGCTTGACAACCAGGAGCGCACCGCGATCATCACCGGAGTCGTCTATGCGCTGCTCTACGCGGTAACCGCCGTCGCCTCGAGTCGCTCCGGTAACCTCGCCGACCGCTTCTCGGGTCTTGCGCGTCCGCTGAACGTTACGCTTTTCGCCGGCATTGGGCTCGGACTCGCAAGCGGGGTCTTCCAGCACCTGGGCATTCCGGTGCTTGCGGTCGTCCTCTACCTGGGGATCTACGTGATCGAGAATCTGCGAAAACCCATGGGTATCACCTACGTGAGTGAACGGATGGAGCAGCAATCGCTCGCCTCGGCGCTTTCGGTCGAATCGCAGGCGGAAACCCTCTTTGCCGCCGGCATCGCGCTCCTCCTCGGGGTCCTGAGCAGCCTCTTCGGCCTGGGCGCTGGCATTATGCTTGTCTCCGGGCTCTGCCTGGTCCTCGGGCTCCTGCTCAGGCTTCCCGCGGATAGAACGCCCACCACGATAGTTATCGAAGAGTAGGGGGGAAGCCCCGGAGCCGGACTCGATCAGCTTGGTCAAGCGAGGAAATATGGCACATCAAAGCTTCTATCCGGGCAGACTGCAGGACCAGGTGATCATCGTCACCGGTGGACAGAAGGGCATCGGGCGTGGCATCGCGGAGCGTCTCGCGCTCGAGAGCGCGCGCGTCGTGGTCACCGGACGCGATGAGGCTGCCGGACGCGAGACGGTGGAGTGTATCCGCGACGAGCTCGAGGCGAGCGGAAGCTGCGTCTTCATTCGCGCCGACAACGCCGAGCCTGACGACATCCGCCGCGCGGTCTCGGCCACGCTCGGCGAGCACGGTCGCATCGACGGCCTCGTGAACAACGCCGCGACCATGGAGCGAGAGACGATCCTCACGACCCGGCCGGAACTCCTAGAAAAGGTGCTCCGCATCAATCTCGTGGGGGCGGTCGAGTACTCACGCCTGGTGCTCGAGCATATGCTCGAGCGCGGGAAGGGCCGTGTCGTCAACATCGGTTCGACGCATGCCTGGTCGGGCCTTTCCGACCTCTTCCCCTATTCACTCTCGAAGGGTGCGCTCCTGACGCTGACCCACCACATCGCGCGCAACTACGCCTCGCAGGGAATCCGGGCCAACTGGGTGACCGTGGGCTGGGTCAAGACGCCGGGTGAGATCGAAGTCTGGGCGCGACAGGGGAAGGACGCCGCGTGGATCGACGGGAAGGCGCGGGAGGTCGTGCCGTTCGGACGTCTGCAGACTCCCGAGGAGGTAGGCGCGGCGGTGGCCTTTCTCTTTTCGTCCGACGCAGATCAGATCACGGATACCGAACTCGACGTTACCGGAGGCTTGAGGATGTGAAGACCACGGCGGCCGAGGGGCACGACGTCCGGCAGATGAGCTCCGTGTGCAGGATCAACGAAAGCCTATGCGGCGAACTCCACCGTCATCCGGATGTCCTGCGGATGGTTGCCGAATCGTCTGCCGAACAGGTTCATCCCCCCTCGGTTTCGAGCCGACTCCTTGACCCCAAAGCGCACCGTCACGGTTCCTTGCGAGTTGACGCCCAGGTCCTCGACCGTGATGTCGGAGACGCGGACGCCGTCGACATAGGAGCCCTCAGGCGTGCAGCGCCATTGCTTCAGGAAGCCGTACTGCGACCGTGATCCGGGCCACCAGGACGGGTTCAGGTGGCTGGGTCGGTCTCCCGGATCACCGGGCGACGTGAAGGTGCCCACCTCGACGCTGACTGCGAGGCTCGCGATGGCCCGTCCCGCCTGGTGTCCGATCGGCATGCGGTACTCGACGAACCCCGTGCCGAACCAGAGGATCTGTGCGGACGACCGACGGGGGTCGGCAAAGGCGTCGGCGCTGTCCTCGAATCCGATCATTCCGGTCTCCGACGCGATCCCGCAGGTGGGGTGGACCTCGTAGTCGAAGAAGAGCCCGATCGGCATCCCGGTGACGACGCGGTTCTGATCCGGCTGGTCGACCGGTGACTGGAATACGAGGACCGCGCTGTTGACCGAAGACGAGCAGATCTTCTGGACCCCGCGTGTCGGGCCGGCCGCAGCTCGGTCGTGACGAGGCCGGCCTTCTCGAGCGTCTGGACATGCGCGACCGGCGCCGCGAGCGCATGAACGAAGTCGCCGATCTCGTTCGCGCCGACCATCAGTACTCTGTTGGGCATGGGTCATCTGACCCGCTTCGCGGGATCGCGTCGAGCGTGTGGTCGACGGCGATGGGTTCTCGGACCGGCGTGATAGACTGGGAGACGATTCAGCGGATCCACGGCACCTGTCCGTGACCGAATGGAGCAGTGGAGTGGCGAACAGAGAAGGGAAACCGAGCATCATCTTCGTGCTGCTCGACGATCTCGGGTACTCCGACTTCCGCTGTTACGGCGGCGAGATCAGGACGCCGAACATCGACTCGCTCGCGCGCGGCGGCGTGCGGCTCGAGGGAATGCACAATTCCGCGCGCTGCTGCTCGAGCAGGGCGTCGCTCATGACCGGACTCTATCCGCCGCAGGCGGGGATCGCCGACTTCGTGAGCAGGCAACCGCATCCCACGAACGGCCCCGCACACCCGGGGCGGCTGCGCGAGGATTGCGTCACGCTTGCCGAGGTGCTGAAGCCGGCCGGCAGAACCCCGGCTGGGATTCGCTGTCCGTAGACCGGCGGCGGGATCTCGCGCGACGGATGGCGATCTTTGCCGCGATGGTCGAGCGCGTCGACCAGGGCGTCGGAGCACCCCGACCCGATACCGACATCGATCCTCTCATCGAAGCGCAGAAGCCGTACCGGTTCGACTTTCTCGGCCCTATCGCCCTCGGGCAGGAGATCAGCGAGGATATCGGCATTTCGGTGGATCTCATCCTCGATGAAGATCTGAAGCCCGGTATCGCTGCGCGCGCCCGGGACGAAGCGGCCCTCGTATGAAGACGCCGGAGGCGGAGAATCCGCGCTACGAATGCCGAGACTTCGTCAGAGGATTAGTAGATTCGATGGCCTCGTTTCTCCGACCGCGACGACATCAATGATCTCGCTCGGGACCGATCTGGCCCGCAGACCGTGTCAGCATGAAGTGTTCAGCCGGCCGTCCGACAGAAGCTCGCCGACTACCGAGTGACGACGGGAATTCATCGCAGACTGTAGGTCGCATGCAATGATAGCAGGGATAACCCGTGGTAAGTGGTTTGGACGGACACGAAGCGTTGACACTGCCATCACGAACCACCATCATCATTTCGAGATACGCACCAGTATAGATCGACTATAGTCGATACAGAGGGAGCCCTCATGGAACCAACCATCCCCCGACCCGAGCATCCACGGCCTCAGTTCGAGCGAAGCGACTGGCAGACGCTGAACGGCGTCTGGACGTGCAGGATCCACCGCAACTCGCTTGGGCATATGCGCGACCTCGCGCTCCCGGCGTCGCCCGCGCGGCCGCCGGCGGCGACCGGACCGTTCGACACGGAAATCCTCGTTCCCTTCGCGCCGGAGAGCGCGCTCTCCGGGATCGCACATCCCGATTTCATCGACACGATCGACTACCACCGCGTGATCGACGTGCCGGCTGCGTGGGCGGGGCGGCGGGTGCTGCTTCACTTCGGCGGGGTCGACTTTCACGCCGACGTCTTCGTGAACGGAAGCTGGGCGGGGTCGCACAGCGGCGGTAGTGCTCCGTTCACGCTCGACGTGACCGACGCGGTCCGGTTTGGCGAGTCGAGTGACCTCACGGTCGCGGTGAGCGACTACATCAACGCCGGGAACCAGGCGGGCGGAAAGCAGTCGCACTACGCGCAGAGTTACGGCTGCTACTACACGCGCATGACCGGAATCTGGCAGAGCGTGTGGATGGAGGCGGTCGATCGAGCAGGGCTTGCCGACGTCCGGATCGTTCCCGACGCGGTTTCCGGCTCGTTTACCTTCGTGCCGCGGTATCACCGCGCCGACGCGGGTGCGCGATTCGTCGCGACGGTCAGCCGCGACGGGGCGGAGGTCACGAAGGCGTCGGCTGCCTGCCGCGACGGGGTTCCGCTCGTCGTGACCGTGGAGGATCCCGAGCTCTGGTCGCCCGGCAGCCCGGTGCTCTACGATCTCGACTTTGAGGTGGTGCGCGATGGAACGGTCGTCGACTCGGTGAACAGTTACGGTGCGCTCCGCGATGTGACGCTTCGCGACGGCAGGTTCTACATCAATGACACGTCGGTCTACCTCCGGCTCGTCCTCGATCAGGGCTTCTACCCCGACGGAGTCTGGACCGCGTCGAGCGACGAAGCGCTCAAGCGCGACATCGAGCTCAGTATGCAGTCCGGGTTCAACGGCGCCCGGCTCCACCAGAAGGTGTTCGAGGACCGATTCCACTACTGGGCAGACAGGCTCGGCTATCTCACGTGGTCTGAGTGGCCCTCGTGGGGCCTGGAGTATAACGACTACGCAGCCGCGCGGGCTTTCGAAACCGAGGTTGCCGAAGTGGTTACGCACCTGCGCAATCATCCATCCATCATCGCGTGGACTCCGTTCAACGAGACGCACGAGTACCGTAACCCAAGGTCTCACTACCTCAACCACACCGACGCGTACCGGCTGTGCAAGGAACTCGACCCGACGCGACCGGTTAACGATTCGAGCGGCTATATCCACCACATCACCGATATCTACACGGTCCACACGTACCAGCCGAGCGCGACGAAGCTGCGAGAGCAGCTCGCGCCGACGACCGACGGACCGTTCCGCAACTTCCCCGACTTCAGTGCGCCGTTCGACGGGCAGCCCTACATCGTCGACGAGTTTGGCGGCATCAAGTGGGTGGGCGAGCTCCACGATGTAGACGCCAATGAGAACCGCAAGGACGACACGAAGGCGTGGGGGTACGGCGCGACACCGACGACGAAGGAGGAGTTCTTCGGCAGGCTCGCCGGGCTTGTGGATACCCTGCTCGGCTTCGAGCACATCGCCGGCTGGTGCTACACGCAGCTGACCGACGTCGAGCAGGAGCAGAACGGCGTGTACTTCTACGACCGCTCACCGAAGTTCGACGCCGAGTCGTGGAGGGTGCACTTCACCAGGCGACCGGAGGGGTACGACCTGTAGCAGTCCCGGCGGTTTCTCACGCTCTCAGCCCTCCGCCGCGCGCCCTACCAGGCGTACGCCTCGGGGGCCTGGTCTCCCGGGCCGGGGAAGATCTCGTCGAGCCTTGCGAGTGTGGCCTCGTCGAGCTTCACGTCGATCGCCCGCACCGCGCTCTCGAGCTGGTCGACGGTTCGCGGGCCGATGATGGGAGCGGTCACGACGGGATTGTGGAGCAACCAGGCGAGCGCGACGACCGGCGGCTCTTCGCCGATCTCCTTCGCGAGATCGGTGAACGCGGCCAGGCGCTTTTCGGTCTGCTCGTCGTAGGTGCGGCCTGAACGTCGGCCGGTACCGTCGTCGTGAGCGCGGCCGGCAAGCGCCCCGCCTCCGAGCGGGCTCCAGGGGATGATGCCGACGCCGTACTCGCGGCACGCCGGAACGAGCTCGAGCTCGACGTCGCGGGTCATCAGGCTGTACTTGCTCTGCTCGGTCACCAGTCCCAGCATATGGCGGGCAGCCGCGCGCTCGTTCGCCTGCACAATGTTCCACGCGGCGAAGTTGCTCGACCCTGCGTAGAGTACCTTGCCGGCGTTGACGAGTTGCGCGTACCCCTGCCAGATCTCCTCCCAGGATGTGCCCGGCTTCAGGTGCCCGGGGTAGACGAGGTTCTCGAGATTCCCGTCGATGTAGCTCTTGGGGCTCTTCGGGTGCGGCAGTCCCCGGTCGATGTGGTGCATCTGGTAGAGGTCGATGCGGTCGGTCTGCAGGCGGGTGAGGCTGGCGTTGATCGCGGCCTGCATGTGGTAGACGCTCAATCCTTCGTCGTTCGCGCCGGGACCCATCGGTCCAAAGTACTTGGTCGCGAGCACGACCTCGTCGCGCTTCCCGCTTCGCCCGAGCCAGCGGCCGATGATGCTCTCCGTGAGTCCTGTTTCCAGATCGAAGCCGTAGCGGTTCGCCGTGTCGAAGAAGTTGATCCCCATCTCCACCGCCCGGTCCATGATCCGGTGCGACTCCTCCTCGCTCGTGCGTGGGCCAAAGTTCATCGTGCCCAGGCAGATGCGACTGACCTTCGTTCCGGTTCGTCCGAGTTTCGTGTACTTCATGCTGCCATTCTACACGACATCGGCAGCTCGGCGAAGGTCTGGACTACTGGCGCTACGCTGGGGTACGGTGGTAGGAGACATCGGTGGAGCGGTCGATGCAGCAGACGCGGAGGAGTGTCCCGGCAGAGACGGTAGCGGAGGCTCGGAATGAAAGGTATATGCATTGGCGTTCCCTGCGGTGAGGACCATCCGGTCTTCCTGCGCGTGATAGAGGAGGGGCTCG
>SLST01000073.1 GCA_007130265.1 Spirochaetales bacterium | reverse complement strand
GTGCCCAAGCGCCTGCTCCATCGCGGCGCCGCGCGCAAGGTGCCGGGTCTCGACTGGTGGTACGCGGTCAACAACGCATCGTGGTTTCGTCCTGAGGGGCCCGGTTCCGGCATTGACGAGCGTCTCGATCACCCGGTCGTCCACGTGAGCTGGGCGGACTCGCAGGCGTACTGCGAATGGGCTGGGAAACGTCTGCCCACTGAAGCCGAGCGGGAGTATGCGGCGCGAGGCGGACTCGTTCAGAAGCGATTCGTGTGGGGTGACCAACTGACACCCCACGGAGTTCACCGCTGCAACATCTGGCAGGGCGCATTTCCCAAGGTGAACACTCGAGAGGACGGATACGCCGGAACGGCTCCGGTAGACAGCTACGAACCGAACGGCTACGGACTGTACGATATGGTCGGCAACGTCTGGGAGTGGTGCAGCGACTGGTGGAGCCCCGACTACCACCTCGATGGGCCACGCACGAACCCGACCGGCCCCCACGAAGGCATCGCACGCGTCATGCGCGGCGGAAGCTATCTCTGCCATCACTCGTACTGCAACCGCTACCGCGTGGCGGCGCGCACGTCGAACACGCCCGACAGCTCGACCGGCAACCTCGGCTTTCGAACCGTGGTCAGCCTCGAATCCGAATGACCGCGCGCGAGTAGAAGGCGAATTGCCTCCAGGTACGGGTCAAGGTAAGATGACGGCATCGAAGAGGAGGTACCCATGATCGTCCGCATCATCACCGTACGGGTCAAGAAGGGAAAGGAGCAGGCCTTTGAAACGGCCACGATCGCAAATCACGAGGGATCGGTACGGGAGTCCGGGGTCCTGCGTTTTGATGTCCTGCGCGACAACGATACCTCTGGGGTCTACTACCTGTACGAGGCGTACCAGGACGAAGCGGCCACGGTCGCTCACAAGGGAACCGACCACTATCACCGTTGGAAGGCGGCCGTGGCCGATATGCTCGACGGCGAGCGGACGTCGGTCGCCTGTTCGGTGGTCGCTCCGGCACACCCTCACTCCTGGTGACACAGCTCAGCGGCAGCGAACCCGGAGAGTACCGCACCTTCGACGCGCGCCCCGGCGAACGCGTCGCCCGCCAGCACGAGCCCGTCGGGCAAGCCGGCGCCCCACGCCCCGACGGTGAGCGGCGATGAGGGACGGCTGTACCGCCACCGTTTTACTTCGCAGAAAGCGACGCGCAAGGGCAGCTCTTCGAGCGCCGCGAGAATCGCGGCGACGATCGACTCATCCTCGTCGTCGAAGTGCCGGACGCTGAAATCCGGTGAGCAGTGAACGGTGAGCGCGGGGCCGGCCCGGCTCACGCCCTTGCGGTGGTTGTCGGCGATCCACTCGACTGACGGGTGCGGACGGCGCAGCACGCCGGGCTCCGGCAGCTCGATCGGCTTCTCCAGCACGGCGAGCAGCGCAAGGCAGGGCTCATAGGCGAGTGAGGCGAGCGTCGAACGCGCCTCGGTCTCGATCGCAACGCCGCCGGCATCGAGCATGTCGAGTGACTGCGGCGCCGGCGCGGTCACCACGGCGGTGGCCGCCTCGTAGCTCGTTCCGTCGGTTGCTTTCGCGACCCACCGACCGTTCGAGCCCCGGCCGATCGCCGCGATCGTGACGCCAAGCCTGACGTCCACCCCCTGGGCGAGATACTGTGCAATCGCGCTCATCGAAGGAACCCCGCGGTAGCGAGGGTGCCCGTCGCGGGCCGGCGTGTGCGGCGCGCCTCCATGCGCCGTTGCGGTCAGGAGACTGCCGTCACCGGTACGTCCATCGGCAAAGCCATGAGACCAGAGCGAGGCAACCCCCGCGTCGACCCACCGCTCAACCTCCGCGCCAAAACGCACCGTTCGAACGGTGATGAACTGCGCGCCGTGATCGAATGCCGCGCCGCCGGTACGACGCGTGGTGATTCTGCCCCCCACGCCGCGGCCCTTGTCGAGGACCACTACGCGCCGTCCGGCGGCGATGAGCTCCCGCGCGGCAACGAGCCCGCTGACGCCTGCGCCCACTATGAGTGTGTCGGATCCAGTGTTCACACCGGTAGTATACTGCTCATTGACCATCACTGATGCCACGAGTATCGTGGTCCCGTGACGAGCCAACTGCCATACGGATCGTTGTACCGCCACGGATTCGTCCGGGTGAGCGTGGCGGTCCCTGAAGTCCGCGTAACCGATGTTCCGTTCAACGTCTCGGCGACCGTAGACCTCGCCCGGCGGGCGCACGTGAACCACAGCGTCCTCGTCGTCTTTCCCGAGCTCGGGCTCACCGCGTACACCGCCGACGATCTGTTTCATCAGGACGCCCTTCTCGAAGCAGCGCATCAGGGGCTCGAGGACGTCGTTGAAGCGAGTGTCGAGCTGAATCCGCTCTTACTCGTCGGCATGCCGCTGCGGCACGAAGGACAGCTCTACAACGTGGCGGTCGCTGTTCACCGCGGGGAGATCCTCGGCGTCGTACCCAAAACCTACATTCCGAACTACCGTGAGTACTACGAGAAACGGCACTTTGCTTCGGGCAGGCATGTGCGCGACGCGCAGGTATGGCTGTGCGGTTCTCAGGTCCCCTTTGGCGTCGACCTGCTGTTCGCCGCCGACACCATCCCGGATCTCGTCATTCACACCGAGATCTGCGAGGACCTGTGGGTACCCGTCGCGCCGAGCAGCTACGGCGCGCTCGCCGGCGCAACGCTCCTGGCCAACCTTTCGGCGAGCAACGTCACGATCGGCAAGTCCGACTACCGGCGGAGCCTTGGCGCCCGGCAGAGTGCGGCCTGCATCGCCGCCTACCTCTATTCGGCCGCCGGAGGAGGGGAGTCCACGACCGACCTCGCATGGGACGGTGACGCCCACATCCACGAGAACGGCCGTCTGCTCGTCGAGAGCGAACGCTTCTCCCGGAATCCCCAGCTCATCCACGCCGACGTGCATCTCCACGCGCTCGTGCAGGATCGCATGCGCATGACGAGCTTCGCGGACAACGCCCTGGCGCACGAGTCCGCGGCGAGGCCGTTTCGGCGCGTTCGGTTCCCGCTCGCGGTGCCGGAGTCCGACGTGCCGCTCGAGCGAACCGTGCCGCGTTTTCCGTACGTCCCGTCGGACGCAGGACGGCGCGAAGAACGGTGCTACGAGGCCTACCATATCCAGGTCGCAGGACTCGCCAAGCGACTCGAGGCGACCGGGATCCGCAAGCTCGTCATAGGCGTTTCAGGCGGTCTCGACTCCACGCACGCGCTCATCGTGAGCTGCAGGGTGACCGATCAGATCGGATTGCCGCGGCAGAACGTCCTCGCCTATACGATGCCGGGATTCGCGACGAGCGATCGGACGCGGACGAACGCCCTCGAGCTGATGGACGCCCTCGGAGTGACCTCAGAGGAGATCGACATACGGCCCTCCTGCATGCAGACGTTTCGCGACATCGGGCACCCGTTCGCCGACGGCGCGGAGCACTACGACGTGACCTTCGAGAACGTCCAGGCCGGAGCGAGAACGAGCCATCTGTTCAGGCTCGCGAACCTGCACCAAGCGCTCGTGGTGGGCACCGGCGATCTCAGCGAGCTCGCCCTCGGGTGGGCGACGTACGGGGTGGGTGATCACATGTCCCACTACGCGGTCAACGCGTCGGTTCCCAAGACGCTCATCCAGCACCTCATCCGGTGGGTTGCCGACACTGAGGCGATGGGCGCCGCCGCGTCCACGGTGCTGCGGCGTATTCTTGCTACCGAGATATCGCCCGAGCTTGTGCCCGCAGGAGCGTCTGCAGGAGCCGTTGCCTCCGGCGATCAGCCTTCGCAGCGCAGCGAGGAGACCATCGGCCCGTACGAGCTGCAGGACTTCTCACTCTACTACCTCTCGCGCTACGGGCTGCAGCCGTCCGCGGTAGCCTGGCTTGCCGAACACGCCTGGTCCGACGTGAACCGCGGACCCTGGCCCGACGATCTGCCGGAGGCCGAACGCCGGAGCTACACGCGCGAGCAGATCGTGACGTGGCTTCGCGTCTTTCTGAGGCGGTTCTTTGCGACCTCTCAGTTCAAGCGCAGCTGCATCCCCAACGGGCCGAAAGTGGGGTCCGGCGGGTCACTGTCTCCCCGCGGGGACTGGCGCGCTCCAAGCGACGCCACCGCGACGGTATGGCTTGAAGAGCTCGAGCGCAACGTCCCCTTGACATCCGAGTGAGTCCCGGCGCCTACACCGACGGCAGGCCCGACAGCGCCATCGCGACTTCTTCGGAGGGGTACTCGTACGCCACGAGCTTTCCCGCGTGGTAGTCCATGTACGACTGGATGTCGAAATGACCGTGACCGCAGAGGTTGAAGGCAATCGCCTTGCTCTCGCCCGTTTCCCGGCACTTCTTCGCCTCGTCGATGGCGGCCACGACGGCGTGATTCGCCTCGGGAGCCGGGAGAATCCCCTCGGCCTGCGCGAACAGCACGCCCGCTTCGAATGTCTCGAGCTGGTGGTAACTTACCGCGTCAAACGCCTTCTCGGCGAGGAGGTGACTGACCAGCGGGGCCATCCCATGGTATCGGAGCCCACCTGCGTGAAACCCGGGCGGCACGAAGGTGCTGCCGAGTGTGTTCATCTTCATGAGCGGCGTCATGTGGGCCGTGTCGCCGAAGTCATAGGCAAAAGGCCCCTTCGTGAGGGTGGGGCATGCGGACGGCTCAACCGCGATGACCCTGACGGCCTGTTCGCCGCGGAACTGTCGACCGAGGAAGGGGAAGACGAAGCCGGCGAAGTTCGAACCGCCTCCGGTGCATCCGATCAAGATGTCCGGATAGTCGTCGGCGAGATCAAACTGCTCGATCGCCTCGAGGCCGATCACCGTCTGGTGCATGAGCACGTGGTTCAGCACGCTCCCGAGCGCGTACTTCGTATCCTCCCGCCCTGCGGCAACCTCAACCGCCTCGGAGATGGCGATCCCGAGTGACCCCGTCGAATCCGGATGCTCGGCGAGAATCGCACGCCCGGCCTGGGTCCTCTCGCTCGGGCTTGGGGTCACCGACGCGCCAAACGCCTCCATGAGCCCCCGCCGGTACGGCTTCTGGTTGTAGCTCACCCGCACCATGAACACCTCGAGCTCGAGCCCGAATACCGTCGCGGCCATGGCGAGCGCCGAGCCCCACTGGCCGGCGCCCGTTTCGGTGGCAAGCCGCGAAATGCCTTCCTGCTTGTTGTAGAACGCCTGGGGAACCGCGGTATTGGGCTTGTGTGATCCGGCGGGGCTGACCCCCTCGTACTTGTAGTAGATGCGCGCGGGAGTGTCGAGCAGCTTCTCGAGCCTTCTCGCTCGGTGCAATGGTGAAGGTCGCCACTGTCGGTACACGTCGCGAACCGGTTCGGGGATCTCGATTTCGCGTTCCCGGCTCACCTCCTGTTTGATGAGCTCCATCGCGAAGAGCGGCGCCAGGTCGTCGGGTCCAATCGGCTGTTTCGTGCCGGGATGTATGATCGGAGCGAGCGGCGTTTTCAGATCCGCCTGGATGTTGTACCAGTGCGTGGGCAGACGGTCCTCGGGCAAGAGATACTTCACACGATCCATTGATCCTCCTGAAGACGCGACCGTATCACGAATCCAACTCAACAGTCAAAAGCTCGTGCACCCTCCCTGGAGCCCTTGCGTGGCGCCCACACGGCGTGTACGATTTTCCATGAAGGTTCTCGCTTCGACAAAGGAGGCATCATGATCTCTACGTATGACAAGTTTGTCAGGTTACTTCAGCTCGAGATCGAGTCGCTTCACGACGAACTGGAGATCATCCTGCGCTCGCTCGACGAACGGCTTGCGAATCACGAGATCACCGAGTATGTGCGTAACGAAAACCATGCGGTGCTGCGCAATGAGCTTCTCGGGCTCGAGGACTTCGTGCGAACGGAGTTCGGGGTCGCCGAACGCGAGGGGGCGAGCCTCGAGGAGATCGAGAGCGAGGTCAAGTCGTATCTACGCCGACGCCTGACCGAGCGTGACTATGTACCGGCCCTCTACGAGCTGGTGAGCCGGCGCATCGACAAGATCGTCGCCTACCTCAGGTCGCCGGCGCCGGTGGCGTAGAGACCGCTCGCGCATAGAAATCGGCCATGTCGTCCCGGAACTCTTCGCGCGACGCCCGCCAGGCGTAGAACATGTGCCCACCGGCGTAATGCTTGAGACTCAGTCTCTGGCCGGCCGACGCAGGCAGCCGCATGAGCCCCGCGATGCGGTCTGACGCGAAATACGGTGTCACGAGATCATAGATCCCGTGCGAGATCCTCACGCTCATGTGCGGATTGAGGCTCATGGCGTAGCGCAGATCGTCGGTCGCCCCGATCTGGCTGTCGAGTGCGTGACGTTCAAGATCAACCTGCCAGCCGCGGTTGACCTCCATGCTCAGCAGGTGATAGTCGCGATCGGTCGACACCCCCAGATTGCGGCGCACATGCGTGTTGACGCCGCCGGCGAAGAGCCGTTCTACCGACCGCAGGGTCGGGTCCGGTCCGGCGTAGGAGTCGCGGTCGGGGAAAGGATCGGACGTCGTGACCGTCGCATCGTACATCCCGCACACGAGCCCGCGATCGCGCAGCAGCTCGCGGGCGAACAGCCTTGGGCTGACGCGTCCGCCGGACCGATCGACGACCGACGGATCGAGCCCAATGTGACGCGCGATCCTGCCCACGATCCGGGTGCGTTCTCGTTCGGACAAATCGTCGGGTCGGAGAAGCAGGCGAGGAACCTCACGGGTGCACAGAAGCTCAGCGGCCGCCTGCACCGAGGAGGGGTCACTGGTGTCTGCCGGCGCGGAAGACTTCCCGTGGCAGGCAGCGGCGGCGGCCATGCTCGGCAGGACGTCGATCCACGGCAGTATGTCGTAGTCGGACGGATCGAGGAGGGCGAACTCGAGCGCGGGCGAGATCAGGATCGCACCGTTTATCCCCACGCCGAACTCTTCCTGCGCGATTCTTGCGAGCTTCGCCGCCCGAAACCCACCATAGCTCTCTCCGGCGACGAATACGGGACTGTCCCATCGGTGTTTGATCGAGAGGAACTTGGAGATGAACTCGCCGAGCGCCTTCAGATCGCGCTCGACCTTCCAGAACTCTTTGGCCGAATCCTGCTGTTCCTTCTTCTCCTTCTCCTCTTCTGACGATGGGATCGCACGGCTGAAACCCGTGCCTACCGGATCAACGAACACGAGATCGGTGAACGGCAGCCAGCTCTCCGCGTTGTCGATGAGCCGAACAGGAGGAGCCGGCGGCGTGCCGTCCTCGTTGAAGCAGATGCGTTTGGGGCCGATCGCACCCATGTGCAGGTATGCCGAGGCGGCGCCGGGACCGCCGTTGAACACGACCGTCAGCGGCCGCGGGCCATCCTCATCCGGAACCGCGTAGTACACGTGGAACATCTCAGCCGACGGCTTCTCGTCCCTGCGCAGCACGAGCCAGTCGGCTTCAGCGGCATACGAGAGCTCCTTGGCGCCGATGGTGATCGTGTGTACGCTGCGTGCACCTTCGGGCTTCTGGTACTCGTTCTTCTGTTCGCTCACGCTTTCCTCCCTCGAGACCGCTTTGCGGCGTGGACACTTGACGCGCCCGGACGTACCGGGTACATGTAAGGAAACCTAAGTGGAGATCATACCATGGCACTATCAGCAGCAAAAGCACGAGACGCGATCGACAACGCGATCAAGGCGAGCGACCAGATCGGCCCCGGGAACTACATCACCGTAAAGGTCGATAAACAGGGGCTGTTCGGTAAGCCGTACATCGCGCTCACCGGGCGAGTCACGTCGGAGAAGATCAAGACCACCGTCTCCGAGATCGCCGAAGGCGCCGCCGGCGGTGTGAAGGTGGAGAACACGCTTCGGATCAGCACGGTCTCGTAGCGACCCCGAGACGCCCGGTGTCCTGACCATCTCGCGACTGCGAATCCAGAGAACACGATGAGTACGATCTCGGTGGCGTTCCGGTTCCACGTGAACTTCTACCACTCGTACCGAGGTGATTCGCTCGACGAGCGCGGAATCGGTAAGGACATACGCGTTATCCGCACGATCATCGATACGCTCGACCGGTTGAACGGAGAGGGAATCGGCGTTGCCGGGACGTGGGACGCCGAGAACCTCTTCTCGCTCGAGCAGTACATCCCGGCTCATGCTCCGGACATCCTCGACGCGATGCGCAGGCGCTCGACAAGCGGGACCGACGAGATAGAGATCATGTCGTACAACAACGGCCTGATCCCGGCGCACACGAGGGACGAAGCCCGGCAGGCGATTCTGCTGGCCATGCGCAACTCGTGCGGCAGCGGCGTTGCGGACCTCTTCTCCCGGTACCGTACCATCATGCGCCCGCAGGAGATGATGTACACGCCGCCGTTGATCGGAATGCTGAACAAGCTCGGCGTCGAGGCGCTCAGCCTCTACTACAGCAGCGTCCCGTTCAACACCTTCGGGTCGTTCATCCCTGCGCTTCCCACCGCCGATCGATTCAACCCGTTGCTTCTCGGGACAACGTCTCTCGACGACCGGATACCGCTCATCCCGGCGATCAACCACGGCGACATCGCCGACTGCCTGACCTTGCGTCGGCTGCTTCGCCGGCTGCGGCGCAGGCAGAACCGCGAGTGCCCGGAACGCGATCTGCTCGTCCTCGTCGACATGGACGCCGACGATGAGTTCTGGGCCGGTCTCAGGGTGCCCGTGGCCGGCCGACTATTGAGCACGACGCAGGGACTCGCGGCGATCGTGCGCAGCATCGCCGATCTGCCATTCCTTCGATTCACGACCCCGGGAGACTACCTCGATTCCCATCCTCCGCAGCGGGTCATCCACCTCGACATGGATACCGCCGACGGATCGTTCGACGGTTTCGCGAGCTGGGCGGAGAAGTGGGAGAATCATCAACTCTACTCGTCCATCGATTCGGCACGCCGACGGCTCTGGGCGTGTGCCGAGCTCGACGAAGCGGCCGCACTGCCTCCTCGGCTTCGCGCGCTGTCGACCACTCACTTCGGGCTGGCTGCTCCGGTCATGAATGTGTCGCGACTTCGAACCGCACAGAGTGTTGCGTCCACTGTCGCCGAGTATGGGGCGGAAAGGCTGCGAGAGGGCCGGCCGGCGGCGTCGCTCCGGATCGAAGGGGGCCCGGTGAGGCCGACCGTCGAGATCGGGGTCCATCCGCTGACCGGCGCGCTCGGCGAGACCGACCCGGCCGTCGCTGCGCTCCTCGCGTCTCCCCGGGCCGCGCGCCCGACGCTTCGGTGCATCTTCGTCCCGGCGACCGGAGAGGACGGCGACGTCGAACCGATCCGGGCGGTCTGGGATGACGGAACC